>CADBOC010000069.1 GCA_902796175.1 Oscillospiraceae bacterium
AAAGGTGATCTCGCGGGCGGCGGCCCCGATCACCCCGGCGATCTGCTCGCGAAAGCGCAGGAGCGCCGCGGCCGATTCCTGCCCCAGCTCATAGAGGCTCGACGGGTTCCCGTAGTATTCCGTAAAAAACGGCGTCATCGCCGCCACAGCCGCCGGCGTCATGCGCGTGGTAGCGGCGTTATCGGCATAGATTCGTATCAAGATGCATCATCTCCCGTAAGTTTGATCTTTGAAGGAAGTTGGAAATGAGAAATGAGAAGTGAGAAGTGAGAAATGAAGGACGGGCTTCGCCCGTACCCATTTTTATATAAAATAAAACGCGTGAGCGTTTTCCGACACTTCTACCTTCTCATTTCTCACTTCTCACTATTTCCCCGCGGCGAAGCCGCCGCGTTCTACCCTCTTCCAAGGTAGGTTACAAGCGTATGATAGCACAGCGCCGGGGCTGTGTCAAGTGAAATTCACGGTTGCGCAATTGAAAAATCTGTGGTATAATTGATTTTGCTCAATTAAAAATACGGATCGTCAACGGAGAATATTGCCATGCAGAAATATACCGCGCAGAGATTCACCGGCGAGCGCGCGCTCTTTGGGAGCGACGGCCTCGCCCTTCATAACTGCACCTTTGCCGACGGCGAAAGCCCGCTGAAGGAAAGCCGGGAGCTTTCCCTCGACGGCTGCCTGTTCCAGTGGAAATACCCGCTGTGGTACTGCCGGAACGTGGACGTAAAAAACGGCGTCTGGTTCAAGGACGCCCGCGCCGGGGTCTGGTATACCGATGATATAAGCGTTTCGGATTCCATGATCGACGCGCCGAAGAACTTTCGCCGCTGCCGGGGACTGACGCTTGAAAACGTAAGCTTTTCAGACGCCGCCGAAACCCTCTGGAGCTGCCGGGACGTGACCGTGCGCAACGTAACGGCCCGCGGAGATTACTTCGCGATGAATACGGCCGGCCTTACCGCCGAGAACCTGACGCTCTTCGGCAACTACGCCTTTGACGGCGGGCGGGATATCACGCTCAGAAACTGCCGCCTGATGACCAAGGACGCGTTCTGGAACTGCGAGAACGTGACGGCGGAAAACTGCTTCATCTCCGGCGAATACCTCGCCTGGAACGCGAAAAACGTGACCCTCGTCGGCTGCACGGTCGAGAGCCTGCAGGGGCTGTGCTACGTGGAAAACCTTGTGATGCGAAACTGCCGCCTGCTGAACACGACCCTTGCCTTCGAGTATTCCACCGTGGACGCCGAGATCGACGGGAGCGTGGACAGCGTGATGAACCCGACCTCGGGCCGCATCACCGCCGACCGCATCGGCGAGCTGATTTTGCAGAAGGACCGGATCGACCCTTCAAAGACCCTGATCACGGTGCGGGGGGCGGCGCAATGACCTACGATTTCGATCACGCGCCAAACCGCCGCGCGCCGGACGCCGTAAAATGGGCGGTGGGCGAAAACGAGCTGCCGCTCTGGATCGCGGATATGGATTTCGCCGCCGCGCCGGAGATCCGCGAGGCCCTCGGGGAGCGGCTCGACCGCGCCGTATTCGGCTACGGCGATATTCCCGAAAGCTGGTACCAGGCCTACCGTAACTGGTGGGCGCGCCGCCACGCCTTTTCGATGGACCCGGAGGGCCTCATCTTCTGCACCGGCGTGGTGCCCGCCATCTCCACGGCGGTGCGAAAGCTGACCACCCCGGCGGAGAACGTGGCGATCTTAACGCCGGTGTACAACATCTTTTATAACAGCATACGCAACAACGGCCGAAACGTGCTGGAGGTACCGCTGAAAAACGACGGCGGCGCGTATGCGATCGATCTTGACCGGCTGGAAACCGCCCTCGCCGACCCCCAGACGCGCATGCTGATCTTCTGCAACCCCCACAACCCCGTTGGGAAGATCTGGGACAGAGAGACCCTCGCCGCCGTGGGGGCGCTCGCGAAGCGGTACGGCGTGACCGTGGTCAGCGACGAGATCCACTGCGATATCGCGAAGCCCGGAAGGGGCTATATCCCCTTCGCTTCTGTGGATGAAACATGCGCCGGGGTGAGCGTGACGTGTATCGCGCCGACGAAGGCCTTCAACCTCGCGGGGCTGCAGACTGCCGCCGTATACTGCGCCGACCCGCTGCTGCGCCACAAAATGCGGCGGGCGCTGAACACCGACGAGGTCGCGGAGCCGAACGCCTTCGCCGTGACCGCCGCCGAGGCCGCCTTCAACCGGGGCGAGGCGTGGCTCGACGCGCTGAACGTCTATCTGTGGGAAAACCGCGCCCTCGCCGAGCGCTTTTTCGCCGAGCGCATGCCGGCGTTCACCGTCACCAAAGCCGAGGCGACCTACCTTTTGTGGCTCGACGGGACCGCGCTCGGCGTAGAAAACCTGCCCGCCTTTTTCCGCGAACGCGCCGGCGTGGTGCTCTCGGGCGGCAGACAGTACGGCGCGACAAACGCGTTTTTGCGCCTGAACCTCGCCTGCCCCCGTTCGCGGCTTAACGAGGCGCTGGAACGGATGGCCGACGCAGTGAATACCGGTACTGCGTCGCGTGCGGCGGCTGTTTCGCCGACGAAGCGGGCACGGTCCGGCTGAGCCGCGACGCGGCGCGGTTCCCGCCCCCTGAAAACCGCCGGGAACCGCGTCTGCTTCGGCCGGCGCCATGACGGCTCCCTCTTCGGCCGGCTGACGCGGCGCATCCGCCTGCCGGTCTGTTGCGTCCTTCCGTTCGCGGAGCTGTTCAGGCGTTAACGCTTGCCGATCGAACAGCAGGTACGGGCGAAGCCCCGTTCGCAGCTTTCTCTCTTTTTCCTTTTAAGAAAGCGGCTGCGCCGCAGCGCAGAGCGCTTTCGTATTCGCACACGCCTGAGCCCGAAGGGCAAAATCGGCGGGCGTTACAATCTTTTTATTT
>CADBOC010000070.1 GCA_902796175.1 Oscillospiraceae bacterium
ATAGCTGACGCGGATCGGGGCATACTGTTTACCGTAACCAGAACAGAAAGGAACGGAACGCCCCAAAGCGTTCCGAACGGTTTACAGCATGAAACGAAAAGAAGAAGCGCCGGGCAGAAAGCCGGATCCGGAACTCGCGGGCGCGAGACCGACCGCCGCCAGCCCCGAATTTGTACCGAAAACAGTCATTTCGCCGGAGACCGGTTTTACCGCCGCAACAGACGCCGAATTCGATTTTATTCCGCATCTGAAGAAAAACCGCTTCGAATAAACGCGAAAAAACGCCGGGAGAGAAAAACAGCTTTCTCTCCCGGCGTTGTTCTGTTATCCCGTTTTATTTCCCGAACGAGGCAAAGAAATTGCGGATCCGCTCAAAAATGGTCCTGAACAGAGAGATGAACCACTCGAACGGAGAAAAAACCTCCTCGGGTTCCATGACCAGATCGCAGGTATCGCATTTGCCGTCCGCGTTGGAATCGCGGTGATCCATCACGGGCACGGTCTGGGTCTGCTTGGCGCCGCAGCGCTTGCAGGTACGCTCCATCACGCCCTCGGTCACGCAGGTGCACTGCTGAACGGCGTCCCAACCGCCGTAGTTATGCCCAAGCGGGTCGGTATACAGATCCTTGTACATATCGCCGCAGCTGCAGACGAAAACGGTATATCCCTGTTCGGTACAGGTGGCAAGAACGGGCGTAGAGGTATAGGCGTGCACATGCTCCCCGTCTTCGGCGAACGCGATCATGCCGAAGCACGAACCGATGAGCAGTACCGCCATGAGAACGGAAACGGTTCTTTTTATTCTATCCATGGAAAAAAACCTCCTTTTTTCCTATTTTAGCACAGCCGGCGTTTTCCGTCAACCGTTTTTTCCGAATTACAAAAGCGTATCGATAAAACGGTCAAAGGCGGCCTGCCCCGCTTTGTCGCGTTTGAAAACGCCCGCGTGTTCGAGCACGGTCTCAAACACCGCGCCGACCTCTTTTTCAAGAAGGGGCCCCACCGTCTCAGCGGAAAAGGCGCCGTATTTTTCGCGCAGCGCTTCGCCCCACGCGGCGTGCGGAGCGGTGAGCGGATCGGCGGCAAGATCCGCGCCGCCAACAAGCGCGTCAGCCACCGCCGCCAGCTCTTTTTCGAGCCTGCCCGGCAGCACAGCCAGCCCCATCACCTCGATCAGCCCGATGTTCTCTTTTTTGATATGGTGCAGCTCGGCGTGCGGATGATAAACGCCGAGCGGATGCTCCTCGGTCGTGATGTTGTTGCGCAGCACAAGGTCAAGCTCAAACTGCCCGCCCCTTCTGCGCGCGATGGGGGTGACCGTATTGTGCGGCGTACCCTCCGTCTCGCTGAAAATGAAGACGGAAGGATCGGAATAGGCCCGCCACGCCGTCAGGATCTCATCCGCCAGCCGGATGAGCGGCTCCGGCGAGCCGGCCTGCAGGCGGAGGGTCGACATCGGCCAGCGTACGACGCCGGCTTTTACGTCGGGGTATTTCGGGAACGCGATCTCCCGTTCGACGCGCGCGCGTTCCATCGGGAACTCATAGCGGCCGCCCTGAAAATGCTCGTGGCTCAGAATGGAGCCGCCCACGATCGGCAGATCCGCGTTCGAGCCCACAAAGTAATGCGGGAACTGCGACACGAAGTCGAGCAGCTTGCCGAAGGCGGCGCGGTCGATGCGCATCGGCGTATGCTCCGCGTTGAACACGATGCAGTGCTCGTTGTAATAAACGTAGGGCGAATACTGCATGAACCACGGCGCGCCCGAGATGCGGATCGGGATGATCCTGTGGTTCTGACGGGCCGGAAAGTGAAGATTACCGGCGTAGCCCTCGCTCTCGCGGCAGAGATTGCATTTCGGATAACCGGAGGCTTTGCTTTTTCCCGCGGCGGCGATCGCCTTGGGGTCTTTTTCGGGCTTTGCGTTGTTCACGGTGATATCGAGCGTACCGTAGGCGCCCGCGTACTGCCACTTGCGCATTTTCGCGATGCGGTCGGAACGGATATAATTCGTATCCGTGCTGAATTTGTAGTAGTAATCCGTCGCGGCCGACGGATCGATCGCGTAAAGCGACCGGAAGTTCGCGATCACCTGCGAGGGGCGCGGCGTAAAAACGCCCATAAGCGCCGTATCAAAGAGATCGCGGTAGGTAACGCTGTCTTCGATCATGCCTTTGGATACGGCCAGATCGCACAATCCGTCAAGAACGGCCGAAAGCGGCAGACGGGCCGACGGGACGGACGGATCGAACGAATCCTCCCGCAAAAGCTGCAGCGCCGCGTTAATGCAGCAAACGCGGTCCGCCTCTTCGATCAGCCCGGCGTCGATCGCGTGATCCGCCAGAGCGTTGAGGTATGCATCCTTCATAATCTGCCTCCGATCATATTATTATTATCTATTATACTCATTTTCGCGGCGTGAATCAATAGTCTGCGGACATTTTTCGGCAAGCGTGAAAAAAGGATTGTTTTCCGTTTGCCGATGCGGTATACTGAGCATATCAAGCGCAAAGGAGGCGTTTATTCTGATCTACGAAAACAATTGGGCTTCATTGAACGCAAGACCGGTGCCGCGGTGGTTCGGCGACGCGAAATTCGGCATTTTCATCCACTGGGGCTTATATTCCGTTCCCGCGTACACAAAGAACGGCGATTACGCGGAATGGTACGCAAAACAGCTTGAAGAAGGAAAGCCCGAGGTCGCCGCGTTCCATAGCCGCGTGTATCCGGGCAGGCAGTACGCCGACTTCGTATCCGACTTCAAGGCAGAGCTCTTTGACGCGGACCGCTGGGCGGACCTGTTTCAGCGATCCGGCGCAAAGTACGTCAACCTTGTTTCAAAGCATCACGACGGCTTTTGTATGTACAAAACCGACTACGCGTGGAACTGGAACAGCTTTGACGTGGGCCCCCACCGCGATTTCTGCGCCGAGCTGAAAGCGGCGCTCGACAAAACGGACGTGCGCTTCGGCGTATATCATTCCGTCTACGAGTGGTACCACCCGCTGATGAAGGATCCCGAGGATTACGCCCTCAGGCATCTGATCCCCATGCTCAAGGAGCTGATCGTAAAATACGAACCGTCGACCCTCTTTACGGACGGCGAATGGGACTATGAGAGCAGCGTCTGGCATTCCACCGATTTTCTGACATGGCTCTATAACGATTCCCCCGTGAAAGACTTTATCGTGCCGAACGACCGCTGGGGCAAAGAGACCCGGGGCAGACTCGGCGGGAACTTTACGACAGAATACGGCGAGATCTGCAACGGGCAGAAGATCGAAGATATCACGCTCGACCGCCCGTTCGAGGAGTGCCGCGGCATCGGCAGATCGTTCGGCCTCAACCGCGTCGAAGGTACGGCGGATTATCTGAGCGCAAAAGAGCTGCTCGTCATGCTCGCGGATCTTGTTTCAAAGGGAGGAAACCTTCTGCTGAACGTCGGTCCCGCTGCGGACGGCACGATACCGGTGATCATGGAGGAACGCCTGCTGCAGATGGGCGAATGGCTCGCCGTGAACGGCGAAGCGATCTACGCCACGCGTCCCTACAAACCGAGCGCAGACAAGGAGATCCGATACACACGAAAGGGAGAGACGGTCTACGCCATCAGCAGCCGCTTCCCCTTCGGCCGGCTCTCTCTGCCCGAGATCCCCTACAGAGAAACAACGCGGGCGACGCTCCTCGCTTCGCCGGAAACGCCCGTCAACGTCGAAAACGAGAACGGTCACGTTCTGCTCTCCTTCCCCCCCATCGATCCCGACACGCTTTCGGCAAAAGAGCTGTATACGTTCCGCGTCGAAGACTGATCGGCAAAAAAACGCGTCCGGTTTGCGCCGAACGCGTTTTTTTCATCCGAATATGCGTCTGTACTCCGAAAGCTCCAGCGCGAGCGTCAGGATCTCAAAGGGCGTAAAGGGCGCAGACGCGGTTTTTCCCGTTTCACGCTCAAGCAGATCCGTCGTCCGGAACTCGCAGGGCAGGCGCAGCGTACCGCGTCTGCCGTCTGTCTCGCACAGACGGAAAATCACGCGCGAGCCGTCTTCGCTGAGCTTCACGGCCTGCAGGTAAAGGGGGGCAAAACAGGCGAAGCGCTTACCTCTGTCGGGTACGTCCGCCCGGATCAGCGGCGCGTTGTAAACGCGGGCCAGCCGCTCGATCCCTGCTTCGGCCGCGTTCCCCGCGTGGGGGACCATGCGGTAACAGAACCTGTGTTCCCCGAGATCGCTGCCGGGGTCCGGCCGTTCGGTCGCGCGCAGCAGCGAGAGCGATACGCCCTTTTCCGGGATCCCGATCCCGTACTTGCCGTCGTTGATCACGGCAAAGCCGGCGTCTGTCTCGGAGAGATCGAACCATTTGTGGCAGCAGCACTCAAACCGCGCCTGCTCCCAGGTCGTGTTTTTGGTAAGCGGGCGGCGGATAAAGCCGGCGGAGGTATCGCAGAGAACCTCTCTCGTCAGCACCGCGGGCGTAAACAGGACCTTCAGCAGCTTGTGGCTCTCGTGCCAGTCAACATAATACTCGGTCTCGATCGCGCGGTCGGATCGGAAAAAGCGGATCTTTATCACGATCGCGCTGTTTTTTGCCGCGAGCTTCGCCGTAAAGCACAGGCTCTCGTCATCCGCCTTGGCAAAAGCGGCGCTTTGAACGACGGAGAGCGGGCAGGGACGGTCCGCGTGATCGGGCAGGATATCCCACGCGTCGTAAACGCCTGGCCGGTCGTCGTAGAGCATAAGGCGGTTCATGGGTCCGCCGCACCATTCGCGGCCGAGCGTTAAGTCGAAGAGGGAAGAAAAGGACCCGTCCGCCTCAAAGCGGACGCGGTAAAAGGGCGTTTCAACGCCGTTTTGCGTCAGGGTGAACCAATCCGCATTCCCGCGCGCCGGCAGCGCCTTGCCGTAAGAGAGCGGACCAAAGCTGACGCGGCGGAATTCGCCCCTTACCCCTGCGCGCTCCTCGCCGCCGTCTTCACAGGGGATGAATTCAACGCCGTCTCTTTCATCGTTCAGGGGATTGAACAGCGCCCCCTCCGGCGCGCCCATCAGCTCCCGCAGCCGCTCCCCGATACGGGTCAGATCCCGTACAGCGTCCTGAAACACGGGCGCGATATGGCTGCCGGGCAGGATATCGTGGAACTGGTTGACCAGAAACTCCTTATACAACGCGCGCAGCTCACGGGCCGGATACGGCTTTCCCTCCAGCATACGGAGCGCGGATACAAGCTCCGCCGCTCGGAAAAGCTGCTCCAGCTCCCGGTTCTTTCGTTTGAGCCAGCCTTTCGTCGTAAACGTGCCCCGGTGCATCTCAAGATACAGCTCGCCGTCCCATACGGCAAGAGGAACGTCGTCCCTGAAATTCTCTTCAAGGAACTGTTTTGCCGTCACATGCCGAATCCGGGGCATCACGCTCAGGCGCTCCATGCGCCGCATAAGCTCCAGCATCTCCTCCGTGGCGCCGGAGCCCCCGTCGCCGTAACCGAACATGGAGAGCGTCTCGGTATCCGTATCCTTATCCTGAAACGCGTCCCAGTTCTCCGCGATCTGAGAAGGCGCGTTCCACGTGATAAAATGCGTCGGCGGTACGCAGGCGTAAACCTCCGTTCCGTCGATCCCGCGCCAGATAAAATGGTTGTGCGGAAAGCGGTTCGTATCGTTCCACGTGCTCATCTTGTTGGATACGAAGTATTTTACGCCGCTTTTCCGCAGGATCTGCGGCAATATCCAGCTGTTGCCGAACACGTCCGGCAGCCAGCAGTTTTCAACGTAAAACCCGAAACGGTCCTTATAGTACGTCTGCCCGTACAGGCACTGACGGATCAGGCTTTCCGCGTTCGGAATATTGCAGTCCGGTTCCACGTACATGGCGCCGACCGGCTCGAACCTGCCCTCGGCGATCCTGCCGCGCAGCTCCTCGAACACCTCGGGGGCTTCCTTTTCCAGCGTTTCATAGGTGTAGGCCTGGCTATGCGCGTAACGGAATTCGGGGTACCGGTCCATCAGGCGCAGCTGCGCCAGAACGGTGCGCAGGTTTTTCTGCAGGGTATGGCAGCGACGC
This sequence comes from Oscillospiraceae bacterium, assembly GCA_902796175.1. Taxonomy (GTDB): domain Bacteria; phylum Bacillota; class Clostridia; order Oscillospirales; family Acutalibacteraceae; genus RUG806. The sequence goes on from CADBOC010000070.1 coordinate 6,055, forward strand.
CAGTAGTAAGCGATATCGAGATGCGAATGCGAGATCAGCGCCACCCTGCCGCTGCCGCGGTAAACGCCGCTGCGGTAGACGTTTGTTTCGATCCGTTCGGCCGCCCGCAGCGCATCCTCCGTTCTGAAGTCCTCAAGATCGATCTCATTCAGCGCCGCGCCGATCTCCCGGATCAGAAAGCTTCTGTAATCCTCCGGAAAGCTCTCGCTGCCGATGATATCCGTAAAAAGCTCCAGATCATAGCAGAGACTCTGAACGGTTTCATCCTTCTGCTTTAAGAACAGACCGCCGAACTTCTGCCGGCAGCCGCGCCTTGCGCGTACCTCCGGGTTGCGGTCGTCGTCGGGCTTTGAGCGGTTATAGCCCAGCATCTCCACCGAAAGCGCCTGTTCATCCGCGAACGGCCTCAGATCGATCTCGCTCCGGTTCGGGTCGAACGCGCCGGCGTAACGGCCGTTGATCTTTACGATCACCTCGGAGGAGGTCTGAAACCAGAGACAGAGTCCTTCTTTCCAACTGAAGCGCGGGATCTCCGCATAAAAGAAGGCGCTGCCGTCCGGCGTGTAGCAAAGCTCCCCCTGCTCGATCGGCCGCGGGGCTTCGTCGTAGTATTCATACGCGCCTTCGTCGATCAGCCTTGCCTCCCGGATATAAACGGGAGACACCGCCTCCGAATACCGGTAGAGATGCTTTTTCAGAAACGCGTACCGGATCCCGATGAATTCCTCCGGCCGCATGCTGCGGCGCTGCACTTTGATGTGAGCCATAACGGGAACCTCCTTTACGTATCCCAGAAATAAGGCGGTTTTTTCCGCGCTTCCATACGAAGCCCCGCCCCGCAGGCTTCACGGAGCTTCGCTTCGCACCAGTCCATGCAGCGCTCCTCCACCGGGCAGCGCGCGCACTCCCCCCGCAGCGTGACAAACACGCGGCCGCCGGAAAAGCCGTCGTATTCGATCTCGCCGCCGTCCCCCTGCAAAAGAGGCCGCAGCGTTTCCTCCACAAATGCTTTGATCTGCCGTTCCATCGAGAACTCCCGTCCATGTTTTTTTGTCTTATTATACGACAGGATCATCGGAATTGCAAGAACGATCCGTAAAAAAGGACGTCTGCTCAACGTGGCGTTCTTTTGGCGGAATCTTTACATTTTTGTTAATTTTCAAAAAGCAATTGATTTTTTGCGCGCTTGTGTTATAATAGAGTTGAAAAAAATTGCAAAAAGGAGGATGTTCTCATGGAAGATATCGTCAAGAAGGTCATCGATTTTATCCTGTTCTTCATCAACGCCATCAAGGATATGGTCGCTTCCATCACCGGTAAGGGCGGCGCTCCCGAGCAGACCACCGACGCTCCCGCTGAGGGCTGATCGCATAAAAGAAAAAGTGCGGCTGACACGATGCTGTCGGCCGCCTTTTTTTCTCCGCCTGTCGAGCTTGATTTTTCGTACGCATTTGTGTATGATAGAAGCATCGTTTGCAACGGGAGTTGACGCTGTATGAAGCTTCTTGAAAAAGGGACCGATCTTCTGCGGGAGGCTAAGGCAAACTGGAAAACGCCGCCCGAGGGCAAATATATGCCCTACAGAGAGATCCTTGCCTATTCTGTCGGCGGGATCGGCGCGTATTTCATTTTCACCATGGCGCAGACGCTGCTGCTTTCCACCACGAACGTGATCATCGGCAACACCATCGGCATACAGCCGATGCACATGTATGTGATGTACCTGATCTCGGTCGTAACGAACATCCCGCTCACGATGCTGAGGGCGAACATGGTGGATAACGTGCGCTACAAAAGCGGAAAGTACCGGCCCTACCTGCTGCGGATGGGCATACCGACCGTAGCGGTCTCCATCCTTTTCGTCTTTACCCCGTATGACAGGCTGAGCTACCTGCTGCGCTGCGTTCTGATCTTCGTTTACAATTTCGGGCTTCAGTTTTTCTACAATTTCTTTTACGACGCCTACGAAAACCTGATCCACGTTCTGTCGCCGGATTCACAGGAGAGAACGAACACAACGGCGGTCAAAAGCCTGATCTACTCCCTTTCCCCCACGATCACGAATTTTATCACGCCCCTGATCGCGCAGAAGGTCGCGGACGGCAATATGTACGACCTTCGCGTATACCGGTGGCTGTTTCCGTTTATCGCCGTGTTCGGGGTGGCAATGACGGCGATCGTTTTCGCGGGCACAAAAGAAAAGATCGTGATCGCGAAGACCCACACCATGAAGATCCGCTTCTCGGACGCGCTCAGAGAGGTGGCGAAAAACAAATACTTCTGGATCATCTCGCTTGCGGGCTGGCTCGGTTTTTTAGAGACCTGCACCAGCGTGATCCTGCAGTGGCTTTATAACTACGCGCATCTTTGCACGGCTGAACAGTATTCCCTGATCACCCTCATACGCGGCACGGCTTACACCTGGGGGATGGTATTGGCCCCCTTCGCGATCAAACGGTGGGGCAAAAAGCGGGTCCTGCTCGTAACGAACCTGCTCAACGTCCTGTTTCTGGCGCTCGTCTATCCGCTTACGCATTCGATCTGGGCGGTGCTCGTTTGTATGTATTTCAATTCCGTGGCGGATTCGTTCATGCTGATCCTGAACCCGACCATACAGGCGGATATCCGCGACTATCAGCAGTATAAGAGCGGCGAACGGATCGACGGCATGTTCGGCGCGGTCGCGCTCATCGGCTCTTTCGTGACAATGGCGACAAGCTCTGTTCTGCCCGCCGTATATGAAAAATACGGGATCTTTCAGGGCAACGGATATGAAAACATGTACGACGTGCTTTATGACCTGCCTACGCTCTACCGGCTGGTCGGCGTGCTTGTGATCCTTTCCGCCGTCGGCGCGGCGCTCAACATCGTACCCTACTTTTTCTACGATCTGACCGAGACGAAGCAGAAGGCCATCATCCGCAT
>CADBOC010000071.1 GCA_902796175.1 Oscillospiraceae bacterium
ATATCTGAGCGGCCGGGGCGCCGCGGCGCTGGCCGAAATGCCGCTGCGTTCTACGCCCGATTTTCTGCAGCAGTGCTCGATCGCCGCATGCGCCGGTTACTACAAAAACGAGACGGCGGGCAAAACGCGCTTTATCGACATCCGCCTTTCGCCGGATCCCGACGGCGAGGGCGTCGCGTTCGCGCTGACCCGGGCGACCCCCGCCTCCGCCGCTTCGCCGATGCCCTCCTTCGGCGGCGATCTGCTGCCCGATTCCTTCGACAGACCCGCTCCCGCTAAAAAGGTCCCGCCGATCGACTGCGACGAAGTGAAGGCGCTTCTGGCGATGATCGTAAAGGTCGTCTCCTTCTACCTGCCCCAGGGCGCGGTGCCCGATTACGGAACGCTTTACCGGAAAGAGGAAGCCCTGATCGACGGCTACATCGGCAATCCGCTGTACCGGGCGAACGTGTTCAAGGCCGGCGGATTCGAGGATCTGCCGATCCGCGACGAGCTTTACGCGCTCTATACCTTTGAAAAATACCTTGACACAAGAGATTGAGAACGGTGCTGAGGCGGTTTTTTTTGCGGCGCTTCCCGTTGTGTAAGAGCGCCGCAGAGATACATCTGCTCTGATGTTCAACGTATCGCCCGGGCCGGCGCATCTTCGGATTCGGTCGCGGCCGATGGATCTGAACGGCAGAGGAGGATAAATGGACTTTTTGCGAATCATAGAGCTTTGTGCAGTCGCGTTCGGATTGATACAGGGCGTTCTGGTGATGCTGAACCGCCGCAGCAACTGGATATTCTATTCGCTGCAGATGCTTTTGATGATCGTCTTTTCCGGTGCGAAGCATCTGTACGGCGACGTTGTGAACAGCGCGGTGTATCTGGCGCTCGGCGTCATCGGTTTCGCGATCTGGAACAAGAAGGATCCGCGCGGTATCAGGGCGTGCGGCGCAAAGGAGCGCGTCGTCTACTGCCTTGTAACCGCCGCCGCCACGTTCCTTGTGTTTCTCCTTACCAAACGGACGGACGACCCCCTGCCCCTGCTTGATTCTTTTACAACGGTCTCGAGCTTTGTCGCGACGTATTATATGATGACAAAAAAGATCGATACGTGGATCGTTTGGTTTGTCAACGACATTTTTTACGCGATCGAGTACTTTATCGTGCCGGGGCAGGCGCTCGGTCTGTTTGTTTTGAATCTGGTCTGGACGGGGATGGCGGTCCTCTCGTACAGGCAGTGGAAAAAGATCATGAATGGATGAGACGATGAAAAAGATCTATTTTGCCGGAAAATTCAGCCTGACCGACGAGCTGTCGCGCCCCCTTGCCGAAAGGCTTCGCGGGGATTACCGAGCGCGGCTGCTGGGCGATCCGAAAAAACTTGTTCTGGCGCAGGAAGGGCTCGAGCTCCCGTGCGGCGTGATCTACGCCGGGCCGTTTTACTGCGAGGAGGCGTCGAAGGGGGCGTATACGTCCACCGATTGCCGCGCCGTGCTTGCGGCCGAGTACCGCGCCGTCGAAGGCTGCGACGTATACGTCGCGTTTTTCGACCGGAGTTTTTCCGTCGGGACTGTGGTGGAGCTCGGCTGGGCGCTGCAGATGAAGAAGGAGATCGTTATCTGTTATCGGATCGAGAGATCCGCCTACGACATCAGCAGCGAGTACTGGTTCGCGATCGCGAACGCGCAGGCGCAAAGCGACCGCGTACGCGTATTCGGCTTCCATTCGCTCGACGAAGCGGTGAAAAAGCTCCTGGAAGGGGAGTTCTTCTGATGAAACGCGACGCAGCGGCGTACAGAGGCCTTGTGACCCGGGAATCTGCGCTGGCGAGGTATCTTCAGGGGGCGCGGCTTTGCGGGGCGTATCGGATCGAGCGCACATACCTCGGCGGGGCTGTGTTCATCCGCACGGAAAAAGACGGTGACCGGATCTGCGAAACAGCGCCCGTCTGCGCGCCCGCAGAAACGCGTACGATCGACGGATCCGCGTTTTTCGAAGCGAAACGCGCAGCGAACGGCCGGTCTGTTCTGATCGAACGAAGCGTGTACCGTCTGGGGGAAGAAACGCTGTTTTGGGATCGGTATCAAACGCCCGCCGCGTTCTCGCTGATCCTGCGGGATCCGGCGGCGGGCGAGACGCCGGGCTGCGTCGACGTGACCCAAACAGCCCTTTATTCGGACGAGGCGATCTTCGGCGGCAGCATACGCTGCGCACAAGCGATCATAGAGGGCTCGGACGGCGTCGGAAAGTCCTCCACGATCGCCGCGCTGGCCGCTGATGGCATCGTGTGCGCGGACAGAAACGTTGACGTCATCTCCGCCAATATGCTTTTTGAAGTGCCGATGGAAACACGCGCCGCCGCTTACCGGGCGTTTTTGAGAGGTTACGGCGGCAGGGTCGTTTTTATGGTGAACCACGACGAAGCGGAGCTGATGCGCCGGATCGGGCAGCGGGAGACGCTCAGCGCGTTCGACAGACAGGCGGCGGCGTACGACCGCCTCTATACGGAGACGTATCGGTATATGGCCGAACGGGAGATGACGGAAAACAAGCTGTTTCTCGCGGATTGCACCGGACTCTCTTTTGCCGAACAAACGGAGACGGTCAGACGGCTGATCGTGCCGGAGCCGTGAGATCTGTTCCCGCGCCGCCTTGAGGCGCGTTTTGAGGCAGAGATCGCATAAAACAGCAGAACGCCGATCGTATCCGAATAAGCGTTCCGATCTGCCGGAGCCGTTTGCTCCTCCGTTCGACCGTTTGTTCCCTGCGGCATTGACAACACAACAAAAAGAATTACAATAAAGATGTTTACGAAAGAAGTGGAGGATTGAATCATGAAAAAATGGATCGGTCTGGCGGCTGTCGCTCTTTCGGCGACGCTTGTGCTCTGCAGCTGCTCCGGCGGTCAGAACAAGGATGCGGATCAGCCCGCGGGGGCTGAACAGCAGACGGCGGAAACCACCGAAGCGCCGGTAGATCTCTCCTTGTATAAAAAACCTGCCGAGGTCGTCAAGCTCGACCTTTCGAAGGAAGATCCTTCCAACGATGAGATGCGCTTCGTTTACGACGATGAGGGCCGGGTCTCGCAGTGCTACTACAACATCGAAGACGAGGAGATCTACGTGAACTATAAATATGAAGACGGCGCCGTGCAGATCTATGCCTTTATCAGAGCCGTCGTGGTAGCCGATGAAAGGATCGAGATCTCCGAATACAGCGCCGACCAGGGCTTCACCGAGATCAACGGTTACTATTTTAAGGGCGTGACCGCGAAATAATAGATCCCGAAATGCGCAGGTGGGTTGGAACACCAGACGCGTTGTAAAATGAAGCTGAAACAGTTCCAAAAAAATCCATAGTGAAGAGCCTGCAGCAGAATTGAGTTGTCCGACAACCGTTCAAAGGGGATCATCGCTATGGATCATTTCAATTGTAACACGGAAGATCACAAGAGGCAACACATACCTTCAGAAGAACGGCATGAAACGGAAGTTCGTTTGAAAGACGGATGGTCCGTATAAAAGGCCGCAAAGCACTATCGATTCCCGGTGACGGCGCGCGTTGAGGTTCGGCTGCAGGATCTTTCCCTTTTTTCAACAACTGTTTCAACGTGCTGCTGCAATTGTTTGCGCAAGAATAAAAAAATGAGGAAAAGCCCCGGCGGAACCGCTCCGCCGGGGCTTTTTTCAATGGACACAGCGTTTCATACAGATGTTCCGCGCGGCCTTACAATCAAGCGCGTTCTGATCCGGGGGCGCATAAAAAACACAGATCGTCAGCCGCATCCAAATAAGCGTTCCGGTCTGCCTGAACCGTTCGTTCCGTCGATCGACCGTTCGTTCCCCGGATTATTGACAATGCGGTTTAAAACAATAAAATGAATCTGAATCATAAAAAGGAGATGACGTGGATGAACAAACCAAAACAGGTCGTTTCATTGCTTCTGGCTCTGATACTGACTGTGAGCATTCTGCCGATTTGCAGACAGACAGCGAACGCCGCGACAACGGACTTGCAGCTGAACGTGAACTGGGACCTGATCAAAAAAGTAGGGTTGCAACCAACCCCCGGCCCCTGCGCGTGCTATGCGCTTGCGTATTGCCGCACACTGCTGGACCAGAAAGCGCATAATTGGTATGAGTTCAACAAGTACGGGAAGGCAGAAAAGTATTGGTGTATGTGGCCTAATGGCAGTTATATCTCAAAAAACGCCTCTTCCGATCAGGCGGTGTTCAAGGCGCTGCACGATCAGATCGATCTGGGGCGGCCTGCCGTTATACATGTTATCAACGAAAGAAACAAGGATCACTATGTGGCGGTCATCGGGTACCGGAACGCAACGGACGTAAACAAACTGACGGCAAAGAATATCCTCATCCTTGATTCCGCGAATGACAAGTACCAGATCACAACGCTTGCCGACCGAAAACTGAAACCGAATTCAACGCATCAATATATCGTGGCGAAATCGGGCTCGGTCTCTTTTGATCAGTTCCGGGTCACGTTCAACGGCAACGGCGGCAGCGTTGCCGCAGCAAACAAACAGTATAAACCCGGCAGTATATTCGGCGATGTGACCAAACCGACCAGATCCGGTTACGAATTCGTGGAGTGGAACACAAGCAAGAACGGGGACGGTACAACGGTTACAAAGAACACTGCCATCAATTCCGATATGACGGTCTACGCGCTGTGGAAGATCAAACTGACGTTTGACGCAAACGGCGGCACGATCTATTCCAACGACGGAACAAATCAGAGCTCGCCCTATACCTATTCTTTCAAAACGAGGATCCTTTGGGGAGATCTGCCCACCTGTCTGAAGAAAGGAGCGGTTTTTAAGGGCTGGTATACGGAACCAAAAGGAGGAACGCTGGTACGGTACGGCGAGACGCAGAACGTAAACAGAACGCTTTATGCG
>CADBOC010000072.1 GCA_902796175.1 Oscillospiraceae bacterium
CCGGCAGCGCGCCGGTATAGCTCCACGTGATCGCGCCGCCGTATTTCGCCGCAGCCTTCAGCGCCACGGAATAGGCTTCGCCTTCCTTCGCGTCGGGCAGCGTTTTCGTACTGACGGAGGGGCCGGTTTTCGCGTGGCTCTCGCCTGTAAAGGTGATGCATGGCTCATGGGTGCCGTCCGCGCCGTTTTTGGTGACGACCTTCAGGTAATAGTCGCCCGGCTCAAATTCCGCGCTGGAAAAGCCCGTCATCCACCCGGGGCCCTCATCTGCGTTGTCGATCTTACCGCCGTAAAAAACGTGTCCATCCTCATACAGCACGTATTCACGCAAGGGTTCGCCGTCGCCGACCAGCTCCATCAGCAGCACGTCCTGCGGCTCGCCCACGTAGACGGAAAGGGCGAATTTCGAACCGATCGGGATGGAATTTACGGTCTCGTGCAGATCGCCGTCCTTGAAGAAATACGGCTCCACCGCGAAGCCGAGCCCGTCGCCGACGGGGCCTCCGGGGGTATCCGGCGTCTTCATGGAAAACGCCTGCAGGGTCGTGCTGCGCATCGTGTTCACGCCGCCGTCGTCCTCGGCGGTGACATAAGTGAAATAGGAGCCCGGCCGGACCCCGGAGCTGTCTACGCCCTTCAGCAGCGCGTCGTTGCCGTTGACCGTCGCCGCGGCGCCGTAATACGCCGCGCCGTTTCTATAGAGGATATAAACGCTTGACGGATCGTTCGCGGCTACCAGCGCGATCTCTTTGATCTCGCCGACCGGCTGCGGATCGTCGCCGGTATAGGTCGTCCAGCCGAGCCGCAGATCGAAGGGATCGCCCACGGCGATCTGCCCGTACGCGGCGTATTCGCCCGTGTAGAAAAACTCCGGAGCAGGAACCGAATTGACGTGCGCGCTCGCCGTGTCGTACCCCGCAAAGGAAACCAGCGGCAATGCGGTCAGGCACATGACCAGCGCAAGGAGCAGTGAGAACGCCTTCTTGGAACGTTTCATATCCGATACCTCCAATACAGTACTATAGAAATAATAGAGGATTCCTTCCGTTTTTTCCATTGCGGGTTCCCGCATATCGCCCGAAATATACAAAAAAGACCTCCCGAGGGAAGTCTTTTTGCCCGATTGGAACGATTTTCAGCTTCCGATCCCTTGAAAGAGCTGTACGAGCCCCGCCCGGGTGGAAACGCCGGTTTTCCGGTAAATGGCGGTCACGTTGGCCTGTACCGTGCGCACCTTGATGGAAAGCCGGTCGCCGATCACGTTCTGTTTGTCCTCCGTTGTCACCAGCTCGCGAAAGACGCGCAGCTCGCCGGGGGTCAGCCCATACCGGTCGCGCAGGACCTCAAAGGGATCGGCGGCAGGCTTTGGCGGCGGCGTTGCATCCGGCTGGGCCGCCGGTACTCTTTTTGAAAGATCGAACGCGCCGCCGAAAGCCATCAGCACAACGGCGGCGGAGAGCGCCGCGATCTCGACCAGCAGAACCGCCGCCTGCGCCCGGTCGGGAAGCCGCAGCGCAAAGCAGAACAGAACGTTCACGCTGTCAAGCACCCGTCCCATCGGCGCCCAGAGCGCCGGGTTTCCCGAACGCGACGCCATGCGCAGGAACACAAGATGGTAGAAGACGATCACCGCTGAAAGAGAGACGTAATACAGGCACATATTCAGCAGATAGGTCTCTCTGGCAAGCAGGGACGTATTCAGAATGGCGACGGCGGAAACGCAGAGCGCGCCGAGGGGCAGATACCTGCCTTCCCGTACGTCCCCGAGCCGCCCGAACAGCAGTACGGTCGGGATCATCAGCAGGCGCGGCCATGTGTAGACGTTATAATCCGTATAACCGGTGGCGACCTGCAGACGGTTGATATAGCCGTTATAAAAGCTTGTAAAGAGCAGCAGGGCGAACGTGACCGCGGCGGCAAAGGCAAGCGCCCTTCGCGTCGCCTTCGGGCGCTCCGGGGCAGGGCCGGCGTCAGGCGCGGGCCGCTGAGCCCGCAAAACAAACGTGATCGAGCCGCAGCACAGCGCAAGCAAAACGAAAAGGGCCGGTTTTACCGTCCATCGCAGCTGCAGAAAGTACTGCATCGCGACGGCGGCGGCGTACCCCGCGCCGAGCGACAGCCCCGCATACGCGGCGTTTTCGCTCAGAAAGGCCAGCTTCAGGTAGACAGC
>CADBOC010000073.1 GCA_902796175.1 Oscillospiraceae bacterium
TGTTCCCTGTTCACTCGCGGAAAAGCACAGACCGAGAGGCTTGAACGCCATCGGCCGGGAAAGGAGCAGACGATGTCAAAAAAGAACAGCGATCTTACAGATCACGAACTGTACGATTCCTTTTACGCCTCGCCCGAACAACAGAAACGGTGGGAAGCCCGCAAGGAACCCCGCCGCAAGGGACTGCGCCGCGCGATAGGCGGGGTCGTGGGCATACGTCAGAAATGAGAAGTCAGAAATGAGAAGTGAGAAGTTTCGGACGGGCTCCGCCCGTACCCATTTTATAATGTAAAACGCGAAGCGTTTTCCGACACTGTTCACTATTCACTGTTCACTGTTCACTCGCGCCAAAGGCGCGCTGCCCGTACCCATTTTATAATACAAAACGCGAAGCGTTTTCCGACACTTCTCATTTCTCACTTCTCACTTCTAATTCCCCTAATTCTCAAAAAAATAACCAACTTCGGAGGTGTTTTCCATGTCCCAGATCCCCTTCTCCTCGCCCCGCGATACCTTTACGCTGGTCGGGGGCGTGAAGATCCCCTGCATCGGCTACGGCACGTGGCAGACCGCGCCCGGCATGACGGCGGACTGCGTCGCGGCGGCGATCGACGCCGGCTACACCCACATTGATACGGCCTGGGTCTACGGCAACGAGCCGGAGGTCGGCGAGGGCGTGCGCCGCTCGGGGCGCGCCCGCGAATCGCTTTTCATCACCACCAAGCACTGGGTGACGGAGCGCGGCTACGAAAAAACGAAGACCGCGATCGATACGTCCCTCAAAAACCTCGGCCTTGACTATCTGGATCTCTACCTCATCCACTGGCCCTGCGTCGAAAAGCTCAGACCCGACTGGGCCGAGGTCAACGGCGACACCTGGCGCGCCTTTGAGGAGGCGCAAAGGGCGGGGAAGCTGCGCGCCGTCGGCGTATCGAACTTTCAGGAAAAGCACCTGAGAGCGCTCTTCGACGTCTGCTCGATCCGCCCCGCCGTAAACCAGATCGAATTCCACCCGGGCTATACCCAGCCCGAGACCGTGCGCTTTACGCAGGAGCACGGCATGGTCGCCGAAGCGTGGAGCCCCCTCGGCTCCGGCGCGGTGCTGAAGGCCCCCGTTCTCGGGGAGATCGCCGCGAAGTACGGCAAATCCCCGGCGCAGGTATGCGTGCGCTTCGCGCTCGAGCACGGCGTTCTGCCGCTGCCGAAATCCACGGATCCCGCCCGCATGGCTGCGAACCTCGACGTATTCGATTTTGAGTTGTCGGCGGAAGACCGCGCCCGGCTTACAAACCTCACCCCCTCCGGCTTCAGCACCTACCTGCCGGAGGACGCGCCCGCCGACGCCATCGCCTGAGGAGGCGGCTTGTATGATCGACATCAAAAAATGGGAGCCCTTCGCCTGGGGCTATATCCACGCCGGCCGCGAGGATATCGGCTACCGGATCGCGAACGGCATGAAGACCTGGGCAGAAACGGCCGACCTGCCTTTTGATACGAAGCACTGGTTCGTCACCCCCGCCGCCGCCTACTACAGACAGGCGGTGCGCTATACCCGCGCCGAGGGGATCGACCTGAACGAGGGGATCAAAAACGAACGGGCAAAAGGCCTGACGGAGCTTTCGGATCTTGAAACGCTCAATTTCTATTTCGACTACTTCCGTCCCTACGAGACCATCCGCATCGTGAGCAAGGTCCGTTCGCCGAAGGGGGAGAAGATCGAGATCAACAAGTGCGCCTGGGCCGCCGGCGGCGGGCATTCAAACCCCGATTACGAGCTGCTGCTGCGCGTCGGCACGAACGGGATCCGAAAAAAAATCGAACGCTTTCGCGGCATACACGCCGATAAGGGCGATTTTTACGACGGTCTGACCCTCGCGGTCGAGGCGGTTGAGACCGTAGCGGACCGCTGCCGCGAGACGGCGGCCGCCCGCGCGAAAGAGGCCGAAGGGGAAGAGAAGGCGCTTTTGGAACGCCTTGAAAAGACCTTCGCCCGCATCCCCCGCGAATCCCCCCGCGATTTCTTCGAGGCCTGCCAGATGTTCTGGCTGTGCTTTTCGATCTTCGATATCGACTCCCCGGGCCTCTTCGACTACGCGCTCGGCGCGTATTACGAACAGAGCGACCCCGCGGACCGGTGGGCGTGTCTGGAACAGCTCTGGGAGCTCTTTCACGAGACCCGCACCTGGAACCTGTGCGTCGGCGGCAGCGACGAGTTCGGCCGCGACCGCTCCAACGCCCTGACCTGCGACGTGCTGCGCATGGCGAAGGAGAAGCGTTACGACACGCCGAACCTCACCTTTCGGGTGCACCCCGGCACGCCGGAATACCTCTGGGCGCTGGCGACGGAGTGCCTTGCCACCGGCATCGGCATGCCGGCGATCTACAACGACGACTGCGTATGCCTGGCGCTGGAGGCGCTTGGCGTACCGGCGTCGGATTCCCACCTCTACTGCATGAACGGCTGCAACCAGATCGACATTTTCGGCAAGTCCCACATGGGGCTGGAGGACGGCGAGATCAGCGTGATCAAGGCGCTGGAGTTCGCGCTCTTTGACGGCGAATGCCAGTTCTCCCACGAATACTTAGGGCTCAGGACCGGCGACGCCGCCAAATTCGGGAGCTTTGAGGAGCTGCTCGCCGCCTACAAAAAGCAGATCGAGTATCTGGCGGATTACATCACCCGCACCTCCAACGCCGCCCAGCGGATCTTCGCCGAATACGCGCCGAACCCGTGGAAGAGCATCATGGTGCAGGGCTGCATCGAAAAGGGCCTCGACTACAAGAACCGCGGCCCCGTCTACGGCCACGCGCAGGTCTTAACGGAGGGCCTGCCCGACACGGCGGATTCCCTCGCCGCGATCAAACACTGGGTATTCGACGAAAAGACCTATACCATGGCCGAGCTCATCGACGCGCTGCGGCATAATTTTGAGGGATACGACGCGCTCTACGCAGACTTCAAGGGCTGGCACAAGTTCGGCAACGATGAGGCGGACGTGGACGCGATCTACGCCGAGATCACGGACCATATCTACCGCTACTTTCAGACGAAAGAGACCTTTCGGGGCGGCGTGTTCGGGGTGGGCTGCTCCACCTTCCACCGCGCGCCGAACTACGGCTACCACTGCGGGGCGCTGCCCAACGGCAAAAAGCGGGAGGAGCGTCTGCTGGCGGACAGCATCGGCGCCTCCCCCGGGGCGGATACAAAGGGCCCCACGGCGCTGCTCACCTCGGTACTCGGCGCGAACCAGTACCTCGCGACGAGCGGCAACGTGATGCAGGTAAAATTCCGCAAGTCGCAGTTCGCGACCGATACCGGCAAAGCCGCCTTCACCGCCCTCGCCAAGGCGTATTTCGCCGGCGGCGGCCAGACCCTGCAGGTCAACGTCGTAAGCCCCGAGGAGCTGCTGGATGCGAAAGCGCACCCTGAGGATCACAAAAACCTCATCGTGCGCGTGGGCGGCTTCAGCGAGTATTTTATCAAGCTCGCGCCGCCGCTGCAGGATAACATCATCGCCCGGAGCTTAAACGACCTATGAAGGGCGTGATCTTCGATATTCAGCGCTTTTCCCTGCACGACGGTCCCGGCATCCGCACCACGGTCTTTTTCAAGGGCTGCGATCTGCGGTGTCTGTGGTGCCACAACCCGGAATCGCAGAGCCCCGCGCCCGAGCTTCTCTTTTATGAGCACCTGTGCGTCGGCTGCGGCGCGTGCCGGACGTTCTGCGGCAAGGCCTTTACGCCGGCTTGTACCCGCCGCGGGGACTGCGCCGAAGTCTGCCGGTACGGCGCGCGGGAAAAAAGCGGCAGAACCGTCACGGTCGAAGAGACCCTCGCGACCGTTCTCAGGGATCGACGCTTCTACGAAACAAGCGGAGGCGGCGTGACGCTTTCGGGGGGCGAGCCCCTGCTGCAGCCCGATTTCGCTTACGCCCTGCTCTCGGGCCTGAAGGCGGCGGGCGCGCATACGGCGATCGAGACGGCGGCGCACGTCCCGCGCGAAACGCTTGAACGCGTGCTGCCCGTGACGGATCTTGTTCTCTGCGACATCAAAGGGATCGACGGGGACCTGCACAAACAAAACACGGGCGTCTCAAACCGGCGGATCCTGGAAAACGCCCGCTTTCTGATGGCAAACGCCAAAGCGCTGCGCTTTCGCTTCCCCTATATCCCGGGCTTCAACGACGGCGAAGCCGAGGCGGTGCGCGCCTTTACGAGCGGCTTCGAGCTGGAGCTGATGCCCTACCACGAGACCGGCGCGGGCAAATACCGGGCCCTCGCCCGCCCCTACCCGGCCGAAACGGCCCGCGTACCGACGCGGGAAGAAATGACCGCCCTGAGCGGGACGCTCGGCGCGCGCTACGAGACGCAAGCCTGAATCGCGCCGCAGACGCGGCAAATCCGGATTTGTCGATGTGTTCCATGAGGCAGAAAGCTGCCGTCCCGGTAGCGCGGCTGCCCTCAGCCGCCCCGGCGAA
>CADBOC010000074.1 GCA_902796175.1 Oscillospiraceae bacterium
AGTACGGCGTAGGAGAACGCGCCCTCGGCGGCGCGGAGCACGTCCGTTAAGACCATTTCGTTCTCTTTCGTCAGCACAAAACGGTATACCCTGCCGTGGGAGCGGTTACGCGCCCCGTCCCCCGCGCCGCGGGCGTAGGCGATACAGATCGCGCCGTCCAGAGCGAGCGCGCCGAAGTTGCACTCCGAATGCACCAGCACCGGCAGGCGCACGCTTTCGCTCCATTCCCCCGTTTGGCGGTCGTAATCTGCGTAACAGATGCGGCTGACGGGATTGCGGTAGAACAGACGGATCCTGCCGTTTGGCAGCTCCACGGGCTTGCACTCGCCGCTCCACGGGATGCGCTCCGAAGACGGCAGAAGGGGGCTGCGCGTAAAGGTGCGGCAGTTATCCGCCGAAAAAACGAGAAAGGAATGGGACTCGCCGCCGAACATCGAATAAAACGGCAGAACGGCGACGCCGTCGGAGGCGATCAGACCGTTCCCCGGCGAGGCGATCACGGCGCTCTCCCAAGACTCTTTGATCTCGCCGCTTAAGATACGCGGCGACCAGCTTTCGCCGCAGTCAAAGGACGTGAGCATCAGCGTATAGCTCGTATCGTAAACGCGCAGGGCTGCGTCGCGGTATATGACGTTCTGCTGTATCCCGGCGCCGGTTTCGATCTGCTTTTGCCAAAGCGGCTCTCCCCCGCGGTAAAGATTCAGGTAGCAGTCCAGAGAAAAAGGCGTAGGGCCGCCTTCCCGCGTACACACGGGATAAAAACCGTCCTGTTCCTCCCCGACGTAATAGGGGAAGCAGGCGGGGTCGGTCCGGATCGCCGCGGGGTCGTCCGTGAGCATCAGGCGCTGTTTGCCGCCGATCTTTGAAAAGCCGTTCCCCGCCGCGGGCCAGTTCAGCGGCAGCCCCACTCCGGCGGGGCAGAGATTCACAAAGATCCGCACCGCCCCGTCCGGCGTCTGAACGGGCATGGGATCGAGACAGGTGGTGGAGACAAAGAGATCGGCGGGCGACCCCAGCGTATCAGGGAAATACGCGGCGTAGCCGCCCCGCCAGGTCGCGCCCCCGTCGCGGGAGACGGCGAACGCCGTATCCACGCCGCCGGCGTCGTCGTCCGGCCGCGTCCAGCGGGCGTCAACGGCGGCGAAGAGACTGCCGTCCTTCAGGCGGATGAGCCCGGGGATGCGGAAATTGGGGCAGCCGCCCGCCCCCGCCGGGAAGGGCTGCCCCCGGCGCACATCAGCGCAGGCGTAAAAGCCCGCTTTTTTGATCGCAGACAGATCCATACCAATACCGCCTGAAAAAAACGAAGGACGAGCCGGGCATACAGTCTGTTCGGATCGTCCTTTCTTTGCATTTCTGAACGGCGCGCCTGAGGCGCTTTATTCTTCCTCTTCCTCTTCGGCGGCCGCCGTTTCCCCGTCGGGACCGGCGGTCGTTTCTTCCGCGCCGGTCGTATCCGCCGCCTCGGTCGTTTCATTCGCCGCCCCCGTCGCCGCGGGGCGCGAGAAGGAGACGGTCTCCGGCGCGTCGAGGTTCTGCACCGAGCTGATATACCGCGCGTTCTCGGGACCGCGCAGCGTGATCTTGAGGAATTTTTCAGGCTCGGGGGACTTGAGCTCCCCGGTCAGCGGATCCTGTTCATAGACCGCCGCGTTCACAAAGCCGCAGGTGAGCACCACCGCGTCGCCGCGTGAGACGACCTCGGTCACGCGGGGGGTATAGATGGGCGTGATGGTCGTGAGCGGGATGCGGTAGGCGTTTTTCGACGGATCGTAGGTAAAGGCGTAGCCGTAGCCCTCCACCGTGCCGTGCTGAATGGCGACGGTGGGGCCGAAGTAGCGCGTGAAGGCCTGTTCCACCAGCGAGACGGGCAGCAGAGGGCTGCCGTCGTCCGCGTAAGAAAACGCGCCGGGGTCGTTTTCGCCGTACAGGACGCTCCAGACCGCGAGCGAGAGCAGGGACGCCGCGTCCGCGTCCGCCACATCGTCAAAGGGCGCGATGTCGATCGCGGCCGCGGGCGTTAAAAAGCCGTTGTAAACGGCGGCCTCCTCCTGCTCGCGCTGCGTCGCGTTCTCTTTGAGGTGCGACACGGCGAGCGTCACCAGATGCGCCGCGCCGACGACCGCGAGCGCGAGCACCAGCACGCCGACCAGAATATACCCGACCGGAGCCGGGGCTTTTTTCTCCTTCGGAGCAGCAGTCAAGCTTTGATTTTCTTCCATAGAGCGATCTCCTGCGGCGGCTTGCCGCCGCGAGCGAAAAGTGAAGAGTGAAGA
This sequence comes from Oscillospiraceae bacterium, assembly GCA_902796175.1. Classification (GTDB taxonomy): domain Bacteria; phylum Bacillota; class Clostridia; order Oscillospirales; family Acutalibacteraceae; genus RUG806. The sequence goes on from CADBOC010000074.1 coordinate 2,277, forward strand.
GTGAAAAAAACACGCGTCAAATTCCCAAATACGGTTTGGGGTCCACCCGGTTGCCGTTGATGATGACCTCGAAATGCAGGTGGGGGCCGGTGGCGTAGCCGGTCATGCCGATGCGGGCGATGGGGGCGCCGGCGTCCACATGGTCGCCGGGGCTTACCATCAGGCTGCCGGCGAGGCAGTGGGCGTAAAGCGTCTGCATGCCGTTGCCGTGGTCGATCTTCACATAGTAGCCGTAGCTCGAATGCACGCCCGCGATCACGACCGTGCCCTCCGCCGCGGCGACGACGAGCTTGCCGAGGCTGGTGCCGACGCTGGAGCCGATGTCGAGCGCGGCGTGGAGCTTGCCCCAGCGCCATTCGTAGTCTGAATTCAGGTGCGTGGCGCCGATGGCGGGCCAGATCAGAATGCCGCCGTAGCCGGTCGCCTGCACAAAGCTCGCGTCCAGCGCGCGGGAGCCGACCTGCACCTGCTCATCCACGGGCGCTTTGAGCTGATAGCGCAGCAGCTCGCGCGATTCGATCGCCTCGCCGTCCACATAGGTGACAAGGCTCGTGACCTGGTCTTCGCCGCTGCGGCCGTTTACAACCACGCGGGAGGTGCCGATGTAGAGCGCGTCGGAGGAGATCTCCACCTGCCCGTAGGGGACGGAGACGGTCTCTGTCGCGGTGCGCGTCACCTTGACGTTCAGTTTTTTCTCCGCCGTAAGACGGTCGCAGAGCGTCTTGAAGGCGGCGCGGCTCATCGCCTGCCCCTCCCCGGGCATGAGCAGCAGCTGTTTATAGGCGATCTGCTGCAGAAAACCGGTCACGGCGTCGCGGTCCGCTTCGGCGGCCTCGGTCAGGATACCGGCGAAAACGCTCTTGGCGTCGTCTTCGTTTTCGACCGCCCCGAGGTATTCCCCGTCAAGGTACACCCCGCAGGCGGGAGTCGCCTCGGGCACAGCTAACCGCAGCAGCCGGCGCGTCAGGGTCTCTTCGTCCGTAAAAGCGGTCTCGGGCACAAAGCGCAGCGCATAGCTGAGATCCGGCAGGGCCGGCAGCGCCGCGTTTTCACCCAGCGTCTCCCCGGCGCGGGCAAGCGCGTTACGGTAGACCTCCTCGCTGCGCACGACGCCGAGCGTCTGCCCCGCGCTCATCACCTCCAGCGCCGGCCTTACCCCGCGGTACTGCCTGAGCGTACCGAGGAGCAGCGCGGCGGCCGCCGCCGGCAGCAGGACCGCGGCAGCCGCGGCGGCGGGCTGCCGGTAGCGCACGCGCCCCTGCCCCACATAATAGCCGAGCAGCCGCGGAAAATGGCGGGGCGAGGTAAAAAGCGTCACCGCAAGCGTTTTCACGGAACGGTAAAACCGCCCCGTAAAATACCGCTCCCCGTTTTTCCGGCGCTCCGCCGCGCGCCTGAAAGCGGCGGCGACGCGCATGATGAGCCGCGCCGCCCGCACGAACGGCCAGCTTATAACGGCAAAAAGGGCGTAAAGCAAATGCCCTGCGCCCCATAGTACGATTTTTCCGAGAAACGCCGTAAAATCCAACCCGACCGCGATCGGCGACCGCCGCGCAGGATACGGCTGAGAGTTATATCCGGATTGATACAAAGCGAAGATCCCTTTTTATGAGAGTGGAGAGTGGAGTTACTTGAGAGTGGAGTGTGGAGAGTTGAGTGTTGAGAGTTGAGTGTTGAGAGTTGAGTGTGGAGAGTTGAGTGTGGAGAGTTGAGTGTGGAGAGTGGGGTTGCGAAAAACATCGGCGCAGCCGTTTTCAAATCAAAACGCGAAGCGTTTTCCGAAACTTCTCACTTCTCACTTCTCACTTCTCACTCCGTCCCCGACACAGCCGTTTACGGCTGCGCCGCGCCCCCTACGCCGGTCTCAAGGGCGAGGATGCGCTTTTCGCCCTCTTCGCTCATCACGCGGAAGCGCTCGATGCTGTCTTTGAGGCGCGGCAGCGCGGCCTGCTTGTAGGAGCTGATATCCTCGAGCGCCTGCAGCGCGTCGTCGAACGCCTGCACCAGCGTATCGGGCGATATGCCGGATTCCTCCGCCTGCTGATGGATGGCGGTGCCCTGCTCGCGCAGCAGTCTGCCCGTCGCCTCGATCATGCGGTTGGTTTCGCTGTTGAGGGCGGCCACCTTTTCGAGCACGACCTTCTGGTCGTAGAGCGCGCCGGCCACGGTAACGGCGGTACGCAGCGCCGAAACCGTTACGAGCTTTGCGCGGTCAACGGAGCGGATGAGCTCCTTGTTGTTGCGGCGGATGATCTCCATGGCGATGATCGCCTGCTGGTCCACCGCGAGCATCTGCTGAAAATCCTGGATCCGCTGGCGCAGCGGATAGAGGATCTCCTCCTCCAGAAAGCGGATGCGGTCGGGGTCGCCCCCCTCGGCCTTCAGCCGTTCGATGGCGGCGGAAAGGCCCTCGTCCATCTGCAGACCGATCGCGATGTTCTGCTGCAGGTCCTTTGTGAGCGCGCGCATGGAGCCCTGCTCAAGCTCCAGCGTCACGTTGTCGTCGGTCAGGGTCTTTTTGCCCTTATCCAGCACCTTCAGGATGGTGGCGATCTCCGCGTCGGCGGTCTTGTACTTTTCAAAATACCGGCGCACCGGGTGGAACAGCTTGCCGAACCTGCCGGATTTGAGGAAATCCGCCTGTGAGGGATCGAGATCTTTGAGCTTGAGCGTGAGATCCATCAGCCCCCGGCTCACCTCGCCCGATTCGCCGCCCGCTTCGCCGAACTGCACCATGCGGCGCTGCAGGATCGCGTTGGCGGTATCGCTCTTTTTAACGGTATCGAGCCCAAAGCTCTCTACGGCGCGCACGCAGTCGCGGCGCTGTTCGGTGGAATCGGGATCCATCTCAAGAAATACGCGGGTGTTGCGTTCGGCGGCGGCGCCGATCTGATCCATGACCGCAGGCGCGGGACGGCTCTCAGCCTCCACGGCGGCGCGGATCTCTTCTTCCTTCGGGAGTTCCAGTGAAAATTCTGCCATGTTATCGTCCTCCTGATCCAAAATCACATATTTGCGTTGAAGAGCTGACGGAGCTGATAGGTGATATCGTCGGTGCCGGCGTTGATGCATATGCCCTCGTTGATATCCGAAAGCTCAGCCAGCGCGTCGATATTCGCGTTGTAGCCGATGGTGTAGACCGGCATCTGCAGACCGGCGACGATATCGCGGATCTCGCTCAGCGAGTAGCCGCGGTTGGTCTCGCCGTCGGAGAGCACAAAGATCATGGGTTTCGCGTCCGGCACCTCGGCCATCTTCTCTTTCACAAGCTGCATGGCGACGCACACGGCGTCAAAGGTGGCGGTGGCGCCGTTGACGGAGAGCGCCTCTACCGTGCCCTTGAACAGCGACTGCTGCGTCAGATCGAATTTCGCGGGTCTGAGCTCGATGCGCACCGTGTCGTTGTAGCTGACAAGGCCGATGTAGTTTTCCTCGTTGATGTACTGCATGGCGTTCACAAGGCTGCTTTTGAGCGTGTTGATGGGCTCGCCCACCATGCTGCCCGAAACGTCCGCCACGAACACGGCGACGATGGGGCGGGTATCCTTGTTCTCTTTGTAAAGCTCCTGCGCCGAGATCAGCGTAGGGCCGTCGTATTCGTTCGCAGGGGCGGTCCAGCCCTCGGGCGCGGTATCGAAGCCGTCCTGCTTCGCGAGCTGCGTGCCGTTCGCCTCGCAGTAGGCGGCGAACTGACGCAGGATCTCCTTTTGCTCGGCGGGGGCGGAGGAGATCATGGCGAGGGGGTTGTTGTGCACATAGCCGAAGGGGATGAAGCGGTAGTTTTTCGAGAGATTCTTATCGGAGAGATAGGCCTGATACTCCATCACGAAGGCGCCAAAGGTCCCCTTATCGGCGGCTGCGCGCAGCTGCGTGGTGGTCATGGCGACAAAGGGAACGTTTTTCTGGAAGGCGATAAAGCCCGCCGTCGCTTTGTCGGAGAGAATGGAGCCGGGAGAGGCGGAATCGAGAAGCGTTACCAGAAAGTTGAAGCCCGTGGCGCTCGTGAAGGGGTTCGTATACCCCATGATGAGCTTGTCCTCCGCAGTCGCCTTCGCGAGCGTTTCGACGGTGGCCGCGCCGTATTCCTCGATCAGCGTGGAATATGCGGAGGAGGAGAGCACGATGCCGGCGTAGTTCTGCACCAGCGACGCGGCGGCGTTCTCGGTCGCCGTGCCCTTGGCGTTGAGCATTTTAACGGAGAGGGACGAGGAGGGAGAGATCGCCGTCGGCACGTATTTGCCGGAGGCGACGTAATCCACCTGCTGGCCGGAGCTTACGGTACGCACGCGCACCGATACCGGCTGGCCGTTCACCTCGGCGCCGGAGGCGTTGAAGGCGGCGGCCATCTCGCGCAGCCAGCCGTCCGTCCCCGCGCCGGTTTTTTCGGAAGAAGCGAAGATCTCGGCAAAAAGCGCGGTGGATTCCCTTACGGCGACGCTGGAGTCGGTGAGCTCCGGCAGCTCCTGAAAGGTGGAATCCCCGCCCGCCATCTCAACGGTGCTTTTTACGGGCGTGCCCTCTTCGGGCGCGATCCGTTCGATATATTTTTCGAGTTTATGGACCGCGTCCTCCTCGCTGACGGTCTTGGTAGATTTTCCGAAATTGCGGGTGGCGTAGAGACCGCCGAAGACAAGCGCGACGGCCAGTACCACGACCGCGATCACGATTCCTTTCTTTTTCATCGTACTGCCTCCTTGTTCACGTTACTGATAGAACTTGAGCTCTTCCGTCAGCTGCGAGATCTCGCCCAGCAGAACGTCGTCCTCCGCTGCGGGTGAGGCGCGGTCGGAGAGCTCCAGCGCAAGGGTATCAAGCTTTAAGATCAGCGCTTCGTTCGCGGCGATGGCCTTGCGCACCATCTGCTCGTTGGAACGGTAGAGCGCCAGCTGCTGCTCCTGGATATCGTCCGGGATCGTATCCTCCTTGAAGCGCAGCAGACGGCGGTACTCGTCGTCGTTGAACATGTGCGTGCGCACCGCGGCGCTTTTCAGGTTCTCCCCCGCCGCCGCAACCGCAGCGGAAACGGCCGCGATATACCGGTCGCCGCTCATGGAGCCGGGCTCGAACCGGAGATGCACCGCGTCGAGCGCGCGGGCGGCGCATACCGAGAGCCGGCGGTACTGGTTGAGCGCCGTTCTGGCAAGCTCCCCGATGTATTTGGAGGAGCAGGCGGATTTCAGCGCCGTCTCCACATCCTCGCCGCCGGGGAGCGCGGGATCGGCAGCCCTGCCGGGGCCGCGCAGCAGTTTATAGTTGCCGATGATCAGGGCAGCCAGGATCGCGGGGGCGAGCAGGATGGCAAACCCCGCCCGCAGGATGGACGGATCCCCGGGTCTCAGCGCAAGGAAGCCGTCTGAATACGCGAACACGGCCAGAACGATCAACAGCAGGTTCAGCATTATTACTTTTATCAGCTGTTTCATGCCTTTCTCTCTTTTCATATTACATTTAGAACATTATACATCATGCCTGTCCGGTTTGTCAATTCCGCTCACATGCTTTTTTGGGCCGTTCACAGGTTCCCCGGGCCCATACGGTATTATACCGCGCCGGAAGAGGCTTTTCAAGCAGGATATCAAAACTGTAAATCCTGCGGGTAACAAAGGCCGCGTTACAGGTTAACGGGTAACGCCTGCGGGGGACGGAGAGACGGAGAGCGAAGAGTGAAGAGTGAAGAGTGAAGAGGTGAAGAGTGAAGAG
>CADBOC010000075.1 GCA_902796175.1 Oscillospiraceae bacterium
GCGGATCCGCGCCGCCGAAAAATCCGCCCGGCGGCGGCAGGAATAATACAGCGGGATCCGCTCCCCGCACGCGGCGGCGAACGCCGGCGCGCTTTCGTCGTCCAGATTCACGAGCATACGTTCGCTGAGAAGCGAAAGACGCGTTTTTGCCGCAAGCAGCGCCTGCCGCGAGCCGTGGGCCTCCAGATGGTCGCTGCCGAGGTTCGTGAAGACCCCGAGCTCGAAGCGGGCCGCGTCCACCCGCCGCTGCGCCAGAGCGAGGGAGGATACCTCCGCCACACAGCGCGTACAACCCGCCTCCCCAGCCGCACCGAGGGCGCGGAAAAACACGTCGCTGCCGGGCGTGGTATAGCCCGTTGATACCGTCTCGCCCCCGATCGAAACACCGAGGGTGCCGATCACGGCGCATTTTTCCCCCGCGGCCCGGTAGACGGCGCTGAGGTAGGCGGCAGTCGTTGTTTTGCCGTTCGTGCCGGTGACGCCGACGAGCCGCGGATATCCGTTTGCCGGCTCATAGAGCTTCGCCGACAGCGCGCTGAACGCGCTGCGCGTATCCGCCGCCCGTACCGCGCGGGGCACGGCGAGAGGCGCTTCGCAGAGGATCGCGGCGGCGTTCTTCTCCGCCGCCGCCGGAGCCGAGCGGTGGCCGTCGAAGCGCGCGCCTCTGATGCATACAAAAACCGTGTTTTCATCCACCTGTTCGGGCCGGTCCGTTACCGAGAGGATCTCACGGTCCTCTCCGGGCAGCGGCAGCCCGAGCGAAAAAAAGAGTTCAGATAATCTCAAATACAGCTCCGGAGCGTCTTTTTTTTAAGCTTTCAACGGCCCTGTTTCAAATCAGTCCAGTATCGTCGTACCGGCGCGGAATGTTACCGTGACAAGGCTGCCCTTATCCACCTCGGTACCCGCCGGAATATCCTGCTTCATGGCCACGATCGACCATTCGTCCGCGCTGCTGCCCGCGATCTTCAGATTCAGGCCGTTCGCGGTGGCGAGGCTGCTCGCGTCGTAGACCGTAAGTCCGTCAAAATCGGGGACCTTCGTCTTTTCACGTTCGCCCGATTCCGTATAGAGGACCACCACGCCCCCGACGGAGGTGACCGTGCCGGGCTCCGGCAGCTGCGTGAGAACGGTGTCGCCGTCGCCCACGATCTGCACGTCGTAGGAATACCGCTCAAGCTTTTCCTCTACCTGCCCGAGCGTCATGCCGAGGAGCGACGGCACCGCCGCCGTCATAATAAGCGGGTCTTCGTCGGTATAATCGGGCGTTACCTCCAGATGCATCAGCGTCTGGGCGATCACCTCGCCGCCGACGGGCGCCGCGATCGCGCCGCCGGAGTAGCTGTCGCCCTGCGGCTCGTCGATCACGATCACAACGGCGATCTCGGGATCGTCGAGCGGGGCAAAGCCTGAGAAGGAGGCGATGTAGGCGGTATCGGAACTGCCGAGTTTTTCGGAGGTGCCGGTCTTGCCCGCGACGTGGTAGCCGGCGACGTAGGCGTTTTTGCCGGTACCGTCGTTCACCACCTTTTCCATCCATCCGCTCACGGTTTTCGCCGTGGTTTCGGAAACGACCTGCCTGACGACCTTCGGCTGGGTGACGCTCACAAGATCGCCGTTCTGGTCGATCTGCTTCTCAACGATATAAGGCTGCATCAGTTTGCCGCCGTTCGCGAGCGCGCTCACCGCCGTTACGACCTGCAGGGGCGTGAGCGAGATACTCTGCCCGAACGAGGCGGAGGCCAGATCCGAATCCGTGAACGACACGTTCGGGTCGTGGTAGGTCACGTTCACGATCGGACGGCTCTCGCCCGGCAGATCCACGTTCGTTTTATCCGTAAAGCCGAAGGACTGGAAATACTTGTAATACATATCCTGCCCCATCATCTGCCCCACATGCACGGAAAAGGTGTTGCAGGAGTTTACCAGCAGCGTTTCGGGCGTTTCGACGCCGTGGCCGGTGGGCGTATAGTCCTTGATGGAGCGGTCGCCGACCATGATCGTGCCGCGGCAGTCGTAGGTCGTGTTCTCGTCGATCACGCCCTCCTCATACGCGCCGGCTACCAGGAACACCTTGAACACGGAGCCGGGGTAGTAGTAATCCGCCACCGCCTTGTTCTTCCACTGCTCCATCTGGGCGTAGTAGTGCGGGTTCTTCTGTTCCTCCGCGCTGCCTCTGGTCTTGAAATAGGTCTCGAGCGAGGGATAGAGCACGGTGAACGGGTCGTTCGGATCGTAGTTCGGGAGATTCGCCACCGCGTAGAGCGCGCCGGTCTTGGGGTTCATAACGATGCCGTAAATGTTTTTGGCCTTCGTTTCCTCCAGCGCGTTCGCCAGCGCCTCCTCCAGAATGCGCTGGATCTCGGAATCGAGCGTGAGCACAAGGCTCACCCCGGGCTTTACGTCGTAGGAGATCTCGTAGGCGTTGTCGAGCCTGCGCATCAGACCGTCCTTCTGCGTAATGATCTTGCCGTCGCTGCCCGTAAGCGCCGCGTCGTAGCGGCTTTCAAGGCCGAACAGGCCGTTGCCGTCTGTGCCCGTAAAGCCGAGCACGGTGGAGGCGAGCGCCCCGTTCGGGTAAAAACGCTTCGTCTCGGCTTTGACGTAGACGACGTTCGTCAGATCTTCGGCCTCCACCCGCGCCATCAGCGCTTCTTTGGTATCGAAATCCACGCCCGAGGCAACGTCCAGCCCCTTCGACTGCGCGTTTTCGGCAAGCTGATCCGTCAGCTTCGCGCGGTCAAGCTCCAGCGTTTCGCTCAGAATGTTGAGCACCGTATTGCGCATTTCCTCATCGATGTTGCTCGGGTCGACCGTAACGCGCCAGACGGTTGCGCTCTGGGCCAGCACGTTCATGTCGCGGTCGTAGATCGAACCGCGGTCCGCGCTCACCTTCTGCACCATCAGCTGTTCGGCGTTCGCCTTTTCTTTGTAATAATCGCCCTGCACCAGCGTCAGGTACGCGATCCTGAGAACGCAGCCCCCGAACGCCAGGCCCGCGATGATGATCAGCATCCATACGCCCCTTTTTCCGAGCTTGCCGGAGCTGCGCATCGGGCTCTCCTTCGCCATACGGTCTTCCCCTCTTTCCGTTCATTTCTATGCCGCCCGGGGCGTAAAAAGACCCGCGGGACGCGAAAAAAAACAAGCAGCTATATCGACGGCAAAAGGGCGAATCATCTCCGCCCTTCTTTTTTTTGCGCCCGGTCTCGCCGCGGACGCCTGTGTTATGAGCGGCTTTCACGCGTCCCATTGCGTTTTCTGCCGCTCCGTGTTTCTCACCGGAGCTGGCGTCCGCCCGCGAACAGCACCACGTCCCCGTCTGAGAGATCGATGTATTCGGTCTGCGCGTTATCCGCTTTTACCATACCGAGCACGTTCGTCGCGTAGTACGCGACCTTATCGGCGGTCTTCATTTCGCTCAGCTGCACGTTCAGGCGGGCGTTTTCATCGAGCTTTTCCTGCAGCTGGACCTTTTTGCTCTGGATCTCATTGTTCAGGCGGTAGCTTTCGGCCCCGGCTGAGAGCTGCACATAGCCCATATACACCGTGACGGCCGCCACCAGAACGATGATCCCCGCGCGCAGGATCTCGCCGGGAGACATGGTTTTTTCTCTCCGCCGCTGCGAAGGGACCTTTTTCAGCTTTTCGCCGGGCGCTTCCGGGCGTTCCCGGCGTACGGGCGCGGCGCTGCCCCGTGTTTCAAACATCTCCAGATTGTAAGCGGCGTGATCGGCCATCCTCTTTATCCCCCTGAAACAGAAGTTTCATCCCTGATCTTTTCAATGCTGCGCAGCCTGGCAGAGCGGCAGCGCGGGTTTTCGGCGAGCTCGTCGGGATCCGGCGGCGCGCCCTTTTCCCGTACGCGGCCCGACGGCGTTTTGCCGCAGGTGCACACCGGGAAGTACGACGGGCAGGTACAGCCCGAAGCAAAAGCGCGGAATTCGTTTTTTACGATGCGGTCTTCCAGCGAATGGAAGGTGATGATGGCCAGCACGCCTCCGACCGAAAGCATTGCGAACATCTCACGGACCGCGCCGGGGAGCAGCTCCAGCTCCCGGTTGGTCTCGATGCGGATCGCCTGAAAGGTGCGGCGGGCGGGGTGACCGCCCTCGCGCCGCGCCCGCGCCGGGATCGCGGTCTTTATGATCTCAGCGAGCCGCAGCGTATCGGCAATGGGTTCTTTGGCGCGCTCTTCGCAGATGCGCCGCGCGATGCTCTTGGCGAAGTGATCTTCTCCGTATTCGAAGATCACGCGCGTGAGCTGCGCTTCCGTATAACCGTTCACCACGTCGTAGGCGCTCAGGCCGCTTTTGCTCATGCGCATATCGAGCGGCGCTTCGGCGTGGAACGAAAAACCGCGTTCGGCGGTATCGAGCTGATGGGAGCTGACGCCGAGATCCGCCAGGATCCCGTCCGCGCGGCCGAGGCCGAGATTACCGAGGATCTGCCGGATCGAGCTGAAATTCCCCTGCACAACGCTCACGCGCTCTTCGCCGGCGAAGCGTTCGCGCAGCGCGGCGACTGCGTCCGGATCCTGATCGATCGCGACGACCGTGCCGTTTTCGTTCAGCCTTGAAAGGATCTCCGCCGTATGGCCGCCGCCCCCGGCTGTACAGTCCGCATAGACGCCGTCCGGCTTCACCGAGAGAGCGTCCACAGCGCGGCGCTTCATGACCGTTACGTGATTGAAGTCCATGCCGCGCCTCACAGTCTGACGGGCAGGCGCATCGCGTCCGGCGTTTCCTCCGCCTCGCGCAGGAACTGCCGATAGGTCTCGGCGTCCCACAGCTCCACGCGGTTGCGGTGCCCGAGCATCGCGACGTCCGTCGTGATGCCGGCGTAGGCGAGCCAATCCTGAGGCAGTACGATACGCCCCGTGCGGTCGACCGATACCTCGGTCGCCCGGGAGTAGAAATAGCGGATGCGCTGTTCGTTCATCCCTGTATCGGGAAGTGAATCGAACTGGTCGAGCAGCGCTTCGAAACGCGCCGTCGAATACAGATAGAGACACGGGTCGGGGGCCTTGAGCAGAACGATCTCGCCGCCGAGCCCTTCGCGGAACCGCATGGGTATGATCAGCCGCTTGGCCGGATCGAGCGTATTAAAGGATTCACCGAGAAACATGCCGTCGTGCGCCCCCTTTCCGGAGAAGAGAAAAAAATAAAACCGTGCGCCGGAATCAAGCTCCAAACCGGTATGACCGCCTGCGGATCTTTGGAATTTTACTGCCTTGGAGCTTCCATTTTGCTGCCATTCTCCACCGTTGAGCTTATTATAAACCATGCTTCTCAAAAAATCAATATAAAAAGCAAAGGTTTCCGAATTATTTTTTCGTCGAATTAAGAAAAAAAACCGTCCCGAAGCATGTTCCGGGGCGGCGGCGCATAGATTCGAACAGAAACAAAGGGACAAAGGAGAGGCTCGCTATGGTGATCTACTTTACGGGTACGGGAAACAGCCGCTTCGCGGCGCGGCGGATCGCGCAGGCGCTCGGGGATGAAGCGGTCGACGCCGCCCCCTGGATCCGCGCCGGGCGCGGGGCGGCGTTTACGCAGGGCGGCCCTTACGTATTCGTCTTTCCGGTCTACGCCGCAGCGCCGCCGACCGTTTTCAGAACGTTCATCCGCCGCAGCGGCTTTCCCGCCGGGGCGGACGCCTACTTCATTGCGGTCTCGGCGGGCAGCATGGGCGCGTCGCCCGCGTACTGCCGGAAGCTCGCGCGGCTCAAAAGCCTCCGCTGCCGCGGCACGGCCGAGATCGTGATGCCGCAGAACTACGCGATCCTGTTCCCCGTGCGTTCGCCGGAAAAGAACCGGAAAACGGTAGAGGCGGCGCTGCCGCATATCGACCGCGCGGCAGCCGCCGTTCGCGCCGGGCGGGATCTGCCCGCCGTACGCGTCAGTCTCTGGATGCGCGCGCTTACGCCGCCGGTGCTGGCTTTGTATGAACGGTTCTTTTTTTCGGCAAGGGCGTTTGCCGCGACCGGGCGCTGCGTCGGCTGCGGCTCATGCGCGTCGGCCTGCCCGCTCGGGAACATCACGATGCGGGCGGGCAGGCCCCGCTGGGGCGGTCGCTGCACCCACTGCATGGCCTGTATCTGCCTGTGCCCGCGGGAGGCGATCGAGTACGGAACAAGGACGGCGGGCAAACCGAGGTATCACGGTCCCCAAACGGGATAAGCGCCCGAAAGACCTCACGCGATCGTGAAATCGAGGAGACAGCCCACTTCGTCGGCGGTGAGCACGCGGCTGTGAGCCAGGTGGTTGCGGATCTCTTTGAGCGCGTAGATCTGCCGGTTGTCGGATTCTTCGACGCCGATGCGGCGGGCGTTCGCGAGGAGGTCGCGAAGCTCCAGATCGAGCGGGTCTTTTTTTACCTCGCCGTAGTCGGATTCGAACGGCAGCACGCCGCTGCGTTCGATCGCGTCGCGGTAGGTCTCTATGAACCGGCGGCGTCTGTCCTCCAGAAGCGGGAAAAGCGTTCTGAGCTGGGCGTCCTGGATCTTCGTGTTCAGCTGCTCGGCGGAGAGCGCGTCCCCGGCGAGGGAGCGGAACCGTTTTTTGGGATCGTAAAGCAGCTCGCGCAGCGTCTGGCGGTCCTCCGCCAGGCTTCCGGCGAGCTCGAAATCGCCGCCCGCGAGCGAAGAGATCAGCTCCGCGGCGTAGGCGCTGACTTCATAGGGAAAAGAGAGCGCCGCCGTATTGCGCAGGTTGAAGGCGTATACGTCCATACGCCCCGGCGAAAAACGGAGCCGGCGCATACCGCGCGCCTCGCCCGGGTCCCGGTCGCCCGCGTATTCCAGCAGAAAGACGGCGCGGGGAGAGACGCCGAGACGTATCGCCTCCTGCGTATACGCCTCGGCAAAGCGCAGCCAGGCGCCGAGCGCTTCGGCGCCGCCTATGCCGCTCACGGCGACGAAACGGTGATGGAGGCGCGAATCCTTTGTGCGGGCGATGAACTCGGGGTAATACTGTCTGCCGTTTTCGGGCCAGTAGGTCCGGCGCGCCTTTTCGGAGCAGTATTCCGTAAACAGATACCGGCCGGGATCCGGGATGCCGGCGGCGTCCAGCAGCGCAAAGCTGCGGTCGGGGCTGACGCACCGCCCCGAAAGCAGGCTGTGAAAGGTCTTCGGCCAGGGAAGAGGCGAAGCGGAGCAGATCAGCACGTTTTCCGCCTGCTGCAGCGCCTCGAGCGTTTCGTTCGCCAGCGTTTCGCCGCAGGCGGTATGCAGCCAGAAGTTTTCCGCCGCGCGGAGCGCGTCA
>CADBOC010000076.1 GCA_902796175.1 Oscillospiraceae bacterium
GCAGCAGAGGCGCGTGAGCGCGCCGACGCCGAAGAGGCCCCCGCCCGCCGCGCGCACGCCGCCGGCGCGAAGCCCGCGCCCAAAAAAGCGCGTCCCGCGCAGCCGGAGGACGCGGCCGGTACCGTGCGCGAAGCCGAGCGCATCGTGGACGATTATCTGAGCACCGGCGGCGTGATCACCCGCAGCGTTGTGGACGAGGAATCGGACAGGGACATCGTCTCCATCTTCGGCCCGTCGCTGGCGCAGACGCAGCCGGCGAAGGAAGCGCCCGCCGCGCCCGCCCCCGCGCCCGCGGCTTCGCCCGCCGCCCCGGCGGCCTTCGATTACGGTTCGCTCGCGGCGCCTCCCGCCGCCGCCCCGGCCGGGGAATCTCCCGTTCCCGCAAAACCGGCGGCTGCGCCCGCCGCCGGCCCCGCGGAGGATCCGTCCGTTCCGCCGGCCGAGCCCCCGGCCGCTCCCGCGAAAGAGAAGCCCGCGCCGCTGTCTGCGGAGGAGGCGGCCGCGATCGGGGGCGAGCTGCAGCAGGGCCTTGCCGCCCCGCCCGCGCCCGAATACCGGCGTCCGCCGCTCGACTGCCTCTTTCCGCCCGCGCCGAACCGCAAGAACTACGACGTGGACGAGCTGCGCGCCAACGGCGAAAAGCTGATCGCGGCGCTGGCGAGCTTCAACGTGAACGCCAGCATCGTGGATGTGGTCCCCGGCCCCACCGTAACGCGGTATGAGCTCTCTCCCGCGCCCGGGGTCAAGATCAGCAAGTTCATCGGCCTGTCCGACGACCTCGCGCTGCATATGGCGGCGCCGGCGGGCCTTCGCATCGAAGCGCCCATCCCCAACAAGGCGGCGATCGGCATCGAGATCCCGAACCGCAAAAAGGCGACGGTCTCGTTCCGTGAGATCGTCGACAACGACGCCTTCCGCAGCGCGAAAAGCAAGCTCAACGTCGCGCTCGGCAAAGATATCTCGGGCGACGTGATCTTCTGCGATCTGGCCAAAATGCCCCACCTGCTGGTGGCGGGCACGACCGGCTCCGGCAAATCCGTGTGCATGAACACCATGATCGTGAGCCTGCTCTATAACGCCTCGCCCGAAGAGGTCAAGATCCTGCTCATCGACCCCAAGCAGGTGGAATTCATGCCCTATAACGGGCTGCCGCACCTGCTGGTGCCGGTGGTATCAGACCCCCGCAAGGCCTCCGGCGCGCTCGGCTGGGCGGTGACCGAAATGCTCTCGCGCTATCAGACGCTCAACGCAAACGGCGTTCGCGACATCGGCGCGTACAACCAGCTCTGCGAGCTCGATCCCGAGCTGAAAAAAATGCCGCAGATCGTCATCTTCATCGACGAGCTGGCGGACCTGATGAACGTGGCCCCGGCGGAGGTGGAGGACAGCATCCAGCGGCTGGCGCAGATGGCGCGCGCCGCCGGCATGCATCTTGTGATCGCCACCCAGCGCCCGAGCGTGGACGTGATCACCGGCGTGATCAAGGCGAACATCCCGAGCCGCATCGCGCTGATGGTCAAATCGCAGGTGGATTCCCGCACCATGATCGACCAGGCCGGCGCCGAAAAGCTGATGGGCTACGGCGATATGCTCTACTGCCCCGTAGGCGCGCCGAAGCCCATCCGCCTGCAGGGCGCGTTTCTGCAGGATAAAGAGATCGAAAACGTGGTCTCCTTCATCAAATCGAACGGCGCGGCCGATTACGACGACGACGTGCAGAAAGAGATCGAACGGCAGGCCGTGCAGGATAAAAAGAAGGGCGGCGAAGATCGCGCCGTAGGCGGCGCGGAGAGGGGCGACGACCTGCTGATGCGGGCCGTGGAGCTCTTTGTGAACACGCCCGAAAAGGCGAGCATCTCCGCGCTGCAGCGGCATCTGGGCCTCGGCTTCGCGAAGGCCGGCCGCCTGATGGATACGCTGGAGGAGAAGGGCTTTGTCGGTCCCGCCGAGGGCAGCAAGCCCAGAAAGGTTCTGATCACCAAGGCGCAGTGGTACGAAATGAACGCCGCGGGCGGGGGCGGCGGGCCCGCCCCCGCCGCCGATCCCGCAGCGGAGGCCCCCGGCGCATGAACAACACGTTTCTGCCGGTGTCGGCAAAAGAGACTGCCGCCCTCGGGTGGGACGCGCCCGATTTCGTCTACGTTTCGGGCGACGCGTACGTGGATCATCCCTCCTTCGGCATGGCGATCATCACCCGCGCGCTCGAGGCCGCCGGCTTTCGCGTGGCGGTGCTCGCGCAGCCGGACTGGCGCTCCGCACACGATTTTACGCGCTTCGGCCGGCCCCGCCTCGGCTTTTTCGTATCGGCGGGGAACCTCGATTCCATGGTCGCGCACTATACCGTCGCCCTGAAAAAACGGGGGGAGGATCTCTATTCCCCCGGCGGCCGGCCCGGCCGGCGGCCCGACCGCGCGACCGAGGTATACTGCAAACGCATCCGCGAGGCCTACGGGGATATACCCATCGTCATCGGCGGGCTTGAGGCGAGCCTCAGGCGCTTCGCCCACTACGACTACTGGTCCGACGCCGTACGGCCCTCGATCCTCATCTCCTCCGGCGCGGACCTGCTCTCCTTCGGCATGGGGGAGAGGAGCGTGGTCGAGATCGCAAAACGGCTTGCCGGCGGCGAAGACGTGCGCGCCATCCGGGATATCCGCGGCACGGTCTACGCCTGCCCCGCCGCCGAAACGCCCTACGGCGGGGCGGAATGCCCTTCCTTCGAGCTTGTCTCCCGCGATAAAAAGCAGTACGCCGTCGCCGCGCGCATCCAGCAGGATGAGCAGGATTTCTTCCGCGGCAAAGCGGTCAAGCAGCGGCACGGCAAACAGACCGTGGTGCAGAACCCGCCGGCGCTGCCGCTCTCCACGCCCGAGCTCGACGCGGTCTACGCCTACCCCTACGTTCGGCGGGCGCACCCCATGTACGACGGCATGGGCGGCGTGCCGGCGCTGGGAGAGGTGGAGTTCTCGATCACGCACAACCGGGGGTGCTTCGGCGGCTGCAATTTCTGCTCCATCGCCTTTCACCAGGGGCGCTACGTCACCTGCCGCAGCCGCGAGTCGATCGTGGCCGAGGCAAAGCTTTTAACGACCCTGCCGGGCTTCAAGGGCTGCATCCACGACGTGGGCGGCCCCACGGCGAACTTCCGCGCCCCCTCCTGCCTCGGACAGGAGAGCCGGGGACTGTGCAAGGGTAAAAAATGCCTCGCGCCCACCCCCTCCAAAAAGCTCGTCGCGGACCACAGCGAATACCTCTCCATTTTAAGGGAGCTGAGAAATCTGCCGGGGGTTAAGCGCGTGTTCATCCGCTCCGGCATCCGCTTCGATTACATGCTGCTCGATCAGTCGGACGCGTTCTTCCGGGAGCTGGTGCGTTATCACGTCAGCGGGCAGCTCAAGGTCGCGCCGGAGCACTGCTCCGCCGCCGTGCTCGATAAAATGGGCAAACCCCACATCGAGAGCTATCTGCGCTTTGCCGAGCGCTATTTCCGCTATTCCGCAGAGGCGGGCAAGGAGCAGTATGTGGTGCCGTATCTGATGAGCTCGCACCCCGGTTCCACGCTCAAAGACGCGGTGGAGCTGGCGCTCTTCATCAAAAAACAGCGTCTGCACCCCGAACAGGTGCAGGATTTCTACCCCACGCCCGGTACGGTCTCCACCGCCATGTTCCATACGGGGCTCGACCCCTATACGATGGAGCCCGTGTACGTCGCGAAAAGCCCCCATGAAAAGGCGATGCAGCGGGCGCTGATGCGGTATTTCGCGCC
>CADBOC010000077.1 GCA_902796175.1 Oscillospiraceae bacterium
CAAAATCCTCGATCAGGTTGTCTGCGCGGTGGCGGGTCTTGCAGGCGCGGCAATCCATCAGCGGATCCGAAAAACCGCCCAGATGCCCCGACGCGACCCACGTCTGCGGGTTCATCAGGATGGCGGAATCCAGCCCCACGTTATAGGGATTTTCCTGAATAAACTTTTTGCGCCACGCGTTCTTGATGTTGGTCTTCAGCTCCACGCCGAGGGGGCCGTAATCCCAGGTGTTCGCAAGGCCGCCGTAGATCTCGCTGCCCGCGTACACAAAGCCGCGGTTCTTGCACAGCGCTACGATCTGCTCCATGGTCTTTTGGGTATTGAGCATGTTCATCACCTTTTCTCTGTTTATACTTTTATAAATCCATATTTTAGCAAAGCGCCGCAAAAAAGTCAAGCGGCGTTTAATTTTTCGTATCTCTATATAATTTGTTGAATTTTTTATATAAATCTCTTGACAATTTCAATAAACAGGGGTATAATGTTCTCAGGATAAAGGAGAAAGAAGGGTATCCGCTGTGGCAAAAACGCTTTACAGCCTGATGCTGGATGAAGAGGTCGTGCGCGAGGTGGACGCGCTCGCCCACCGGCTCGGCACGAACCGGTCCAATATGGTCAATACGCTTCTGGCGCAATCGGTCAATTACGTTACGCCGGAGCAGCGCGTGCAGAACGTATTCGCCGCGATCGAAACGCTCATGCGCCCGTCGCCCGATCTTGTGCCGCTCTTCACGCGCGGGGCAAGAAGCGTTTCTCTCAGAAGCGCGCTCGATTACAAATACCGGCCGACCGTCACCTATGAGGTCACGCTCACACCGGGCGATCCCGATACCCTCGGCGCGCTGGACGTATGCTTCCGCACGCGCAGCGGGGAGCTTCTTACCCGCATGGAAACGTTCTTCCGGCTCTGGGCGCGATTCGAAGCAACGGCTATGCTGCAAACGGTCGGCGCCGCGCCGACCCCAACGCTGGCCCCGGGCAAATTTACGCGGCCGCTGCTGCGCCCCCATGGGTCGCTTACGGCCGAGGAGCTCGCCGAAGCCATCACCCGCTATGTACGGCGCTTTGACCGCGCCATGAAGGATTCCGTCGCGGGCGCGTCGCCGGAAGACACCGCCGCGGCCGCCCGGGCCGCCGTGCAGGAAGGGCTGCAGCGGGATACGCTGATATAGCGCACTGGGCGTCGGCTGCAAACAAAGATACATAAAAAAATACGACCTATGAATAAGGAGGTAAATCCATGAACGCCGAAAAATTCACACAAAAGTCGCTTGAAGCCGTGCGCGACGCCGAACGCTGCGCGCGGGAGCATAAAAACGCCTATCTTACGCCGGAGCACCTGCTGCTGTCGCTTCTGCGGCAGAACGGCGGTCTGATCCCCTCCCTGCTCTCCGGCATGGGTGTGGACTGCCAAACGCTTATTTCAGAGACCGAAGCGGCGGTCAACGCCCTGCCGCGCCTGCAGAACGCCGGTGAGATCTATCTGTCAAATGAGGCGAACGCCGTACTGGAGGACGCCGGAAAAGCGGCTGACAAAGGCGGCGACGCGTATGTGAGCGTAGAGCACCTGATGCTGGGGCTGCTCTCCGCGGGCGGACGCGCCGTCAAAAAGCTGCTCGCCGATCACGGCGTGACGAAGCGCGGTTTTGAAGAGGCGCTTTCGAAGGTCAAAAGCGCGCCCGTAAACGGCGACGACCCCGAGAGCACCTACGACGCGCTGAAAAAATACGGAACGGATCTGGTGCAGCGCGCCCGCGACAACGAGCTGGATCCCGTGATCGGCCGCGACGCGGAGATCCGGAACGTCATACGCATCCTTTCGCGCAAAACCAAGAACAACCCCGTGCTCATCGGCGAGCCGGGCGTCGGCAAGACGGCCATCGCCGAGGGTCTGGCACAGCGCATCGTGCGCGGCGACGTGCCCGAGGGGCTGAAGGATAAAACGATCTTCTCGCTCGACATGGGCGCCCTGATCGCAGGCGCGAAATACCGCGGCGAGTTCGAGGAACGCCTGAAGGCAGTTCTGGAGGAGATCCGCAGATCGGAGGGTAAGATCCTTCTCTTCATCGACGAGCTGCACACCATCGTCGGCGCGGGCAAAACAGAGGGCAGCATGGACGCGGGCA
>CADBOC010000078.1 GCA_902796175.1 Oscillospiraceae bacterium
TCCATATCGACGACGGGCGAGATAAAATACGCCTTTTCGACCGCGCCGCCGATCCCGGCCGAAAGGCTGAAGTACGCGCCGACGCTGTTCGCGATGAGCGTCACGCTTTCATAGTTTTTTTGAGTCCGCAGACGGCTTCGGCGATCTCCGGCCCCGCCTCCCAGGGGACAGAGCCATGATAATCGAGTCCCAGCACGTCGAAGCCGGGAAAGAGCGGCTCATAACGCCGGCTCTCTTCCGCCGAGCCGCCCTTGCCGTGGATATACAGAACCGCTTTTTTCATTTCAGTCTCCCCTTCTCTCATCGGTACGGCCAAAGCGGGCTCAGGAAAACCGAAAGCAGTAACCCCGCAAACAGCGCGATCAGCGTCCGCTTCGGCTTTCGGTACAGCGCAGCCGCCGCGCCGAGGAAAACAAGCAGATACAGAATCCCCCTGAATCCGACGTAGACAAAGCCGATCGAAAAACAGGCAAGCCAGAACACGGCGAAGATCCCCGCGTTCAGAACCGCCGGGACAGCGCCCTCCCCCCGCGCGTACCAGCATACCGCGGCAGGAAGGGGCGAGACCAGCGTGATCCCGTACCAGATCCGCATATACGAAGCGGGGTCGAAGCCGCTGAAAAACACCGTATACAGGTGATACGCCGCGCACATGCCGGTAAAAAAGACGAAGACGCGCGCCGCCGCCCACCCCGCGGAGGCGCTGAACACGGCGATCAGCAGCGCGAGCAGCAGCCAAACGGCGGGCTCGGAGAAAAAATTGCCGAGGTCCAGCCGTTCGACGACGCCGTGCCACCAGACCGCAGGATCGAGCGCCAGTTCGTCGAGCCATTTTGAGAATACGCCGAGCGCCGCGCCAAACGCGAAAACGGCAGCTGTGACAAGGATCCCGGTTTTCGCGTTTCTTTTTTCCGGCTTTCTGATCCTGCCCAGCTTTTCTTTGCATACTGCCGCTGTCATAATAAGCCTCTCTTATCCGAATATCTGCCCCGGGAGCTTCAGCTTCTCCTTCGGGGGAAAGGTCCTGTCGAACGCATCCACGTCGGCGTCGTCCACGTAGTAGCCCGCCGGGGTCTGATATACGCCCGTAACGTTTTTCAGATAGCCGGGGATCAGCTCTTTGCAGAGAAAGAAGGAATCGTCCGCCCCCTCGGGCAGGTCGTGGTAGCGGATGCCGAATTCCCGCGCATAGGTAAAGCCGCTTTTTCCGTAAAAGCCGATGTTGCCCTCAAAGAGCACCGCGCCGTACCCCATGGCCGCCGCCCGCTCCAGCGAATGATCGAGCAGCTTCTTTCCCCAGCCCTGTCGTTTGTATGCCGGCGCGATCGAGATCGGCCCCATGGTCAGCACCGAAACCGTTTCGCCGCCGTCTGTTTCGATCACGGTCTTCATGAACAGATTCTGCCCGATGAGCCGCCCGTCCTTTTCCATAACGAAGTCCAGCTCCCGCACGAACGCGGGATCCTCCCGCAGCACATGCATCACATAATGCTCGCTGCAGCCGGGGCGGTAGACGTTCCAGAACGCTTCGCGGATCAGCTCCTCAACGGCCCGCCGGTCCGCCTGTGTTTCGCGGCGGATCGTATATGATTCGTTTTGCGTCACGATATCTTCTCCTCCTCTCAGTTCCATCCGCATCAGCACAAGCTCCTGCGGGCCGGAATACCGGGAGATAAATCCCAGAGGGTTTCGCCCGTATTCCGCAAAGCCCACACTTTTATAAAGCGCTAAAGCCGCTTTGTTTTCGGCGACCGCCTCAAGCTCAAGCTGCAGGTACCCGGCCCTTTTCGCGCATTCGACCGCGGCCTCGGTGAGCGCACGCCCGATCCCGAGCCCCCAGAACGCCTTCTCTACGCTCACGCCGAATTCGGCGCGGTGCTTCGTTTTCTCCCTGCGCCCCACGCAGCCGATCCCGGAGGAGCCGACGACCCTTCCGTCCACTTCGGCCAGGATCTCGACCTCATCCGGGCTTTCGGCCTTCTTCTTTAAGAATTCCGCCTCCCGTTCGGCGGTATAGGTGTGTTCCCCCGGATAGGTGAGCAGAAAATCCGTCTCGGCGTGGGTCCGGTTGAACGTATCGAGCAGCGCCTGCCCGTCGATCGCTTCGCCGTTTCGAAGCAGGCAGATCCTGCCGTCCTTCAAAACGACCGTCTTTCTGTATTTCATTTTTTATAAGTCTCCTGTCAGTTTTTGCGCCGCAGATCAAGCGTAAACGCGCTGCCCTTTCCGGGTTCGCTTTCGACCCTGAGCGAAGCGCATATGAGATCCGCGGCCTTTTTCGCAAGGTAGAGCCCCAGCCCGCTCGAAGCCTGTCCCGTACGTCCGTTGAGCCCCGTATATCCTCTTTCAAAGATGCGGGGCAGGTCCTCCGGCGCGATGCCGACGCCCGTATCGGCTACCGTGATAACGCCGTTTTGAACCGAGACCGAGACCTCTCCGGCAGGCGTGTATTTTACGGCGTTCGATATCAGCTGATCCAGGATCACGCCGAGCCATTTGCCGTCCGTCACCGCCGTCTCTTTGGTAGGCACATAGCGCAGCGTCAGGCGTTTTTCCACGAACTGCACAGAGAATTTGCGGATCGAGCCTTTTATCGCCCCGTCAAGCGGATATTCCCGGATCACAAGGTCGTTTACGCTGCCGCTGAGACGGATAAACTGCAGCGCCATCTCCGCGTACTGCTCCACGCGGCCAAGCTCCGCCAGCAGGGCGCGGTGTTCCGGCGAATCAGGCGGGAGCTTCAGCTTCATCACGGCGATGGGCGTTTTGATCTGATGCACCCAGGCGGTGTAGTAATCGAGCGTCTCCTGCCGCTCCTCCCCTGCCTTGACCGTGAGCCGCTCCACTGCCTCGCCGAGCAGCGCGATCATACGCCCGTAATCCGATTCGGCGAGGCTCTCCGGCTCCGGCAGGCTCCGCCATTCGGTCTCGATCGACGACAGAACGCGCCGGCGCGCCGCCGCCCGCCGCCTTACCCCGACCAGATCCGCCGCAAGAAGAACGATCAGCGCCGTAAAACTCAGAGCGGCGGCGTAGAACAGCGGTTCCTCCCAGATATCATAGAGCCGGAAAACGGCGAGATGGACAGCCGCCGTAACGGCGAATACCAGCAGCGCGCTGCGGTTTTTTCGCAGCGCTTCTTTTACGGTCTTCATGGGATCAGATACCCGCTCCCGGGTTTTGTGACGATCACACCCGGGAGTCCCAGCCCTTCGAGCGTGCGGCGCAGGCGGGTGACGTTGACCGTCAAGGTATTTTCCTCCACAAAGCAGTCGTCATTCCAGAGTCTGAGCATCAACGCGTCGCGGCTGACGATCTTCCCCCGGCTTTCAAGAAGCGCCGATAGAATGCGGAACTCGTTCTTTGTCAGCTCCGCCCGTCTGCCGCCAAAGGAGATGCTGGCGTCGTTCAGGTTCAGTACCGCGCCGTTCAGTTCCAGCGTATTCTCCCCGGCGGACATTTCATAGGTCCGCCGGAGCGCCGCCTGCACCTTGGCGCCAAGCACCATCGGATCCACGGGCTTCGCGATGAAATCGTCGCCGCCCATGTTGATCGCCATCACGATGTTCATCCCGTCCGAAGCGGAGGAGAGGAACACAATGGGCACGGTGGTAAACTTGCGCAGCCGGGCCGTCCAGTAATAGCCGTTCTGAAAGGGCAGCATGATATCCATCAATACCAGATGCGGATCATAGGCGCTGAATTCCTCCGTCA
The DNA here is from genome assembly GCA_902796175.1 of Oscillospiraceae bacterium. Taxonomy (GTDB): domain Bacteria; phylum Bacillota; class Clostridia; order Oscillospirales; family Acutalibacteraceae; genus RUG806. Next base: position 3,715 of record CADBOC010000078.1, read on the forward strand.
CGGCGCGAAAGTCGCTGACGAAACGCGCCTCGTTGCCGTACTGCTCCAGTTGTTTTTGGATCTCCAGCGCCAGCGCGCGGTCGTCTTCCACAAGAAAAATACGGTACATGGCTTCTCCTTAATGAACAATCTTATAGTACGTCCTCGCCGTCAGGACGTACACCGCGGTGTACACCAGCGAGAACACCGCAAGGGTGACGACGGTACAGATAATGAACAGAGACGTATTGGTCAGCATCAGTATTTTGAGAAGCTTGAGCAGGATCGGAAAGGCCGCCGCCGTGTGGACCGCCGCCGTGGCCAGGGGAAGAAAAAACTGCCATACCAGCTGGCTGCCGATCGTCTTTTTGATTTCCCGCGCGTCCATGCCGATTTTTTCCATGATCCGGAACCTCTCCCGGTCCTCATACCCTTCTGAGATCTGTTTGTAATAAATGATGAGGATCGTGGAGAACAGACACACGAAGCCCAGCAGAACGCCGAGGAACAGGAAGGTGCCGTACATCTCCAGCATGTTATGCA
>CADBOC010000079.1 GCA_902796175.1 Oscillospiraceae bacterium
AAAAGGCTTTTATAACGACGAACAAAAATGGTATTGGAAGGGTTCGCTCTATACAAAAGGCGGCGGCTATTGGAGAAACGAGATCGATTCCGGCACATTGAAAGATAAGCTGGGCGATATCTGGGGAAACTACAAAAATAATCTGGAAAACCGTTTCCAAAAGTTTTTGGAGGATACGGATCCCAGAACGACGTATATCCGTTTGACCAACGACATGTATTTTAACGTGGGAACCGACGAGAAGCACGAGCTGGATTCCACGCTGAACAAAAATACCATCCTCATCAGCTCCAATAAGGTGATCGACCTGAACGGGCACCAGATCTCGGTGATCGACGACCGGAAGAACGTGACGAACGTGCTGTTCTACGTGACCGGTGAGGACACCACGCTGATCCTGATGGATTCCAGCAAGGATAAAACAGGCGGCATCTCCTTCGGCGGCAAGATCTACGGCCCCGGTACGCAATACACGAAATTTATCCAGCGCGACCTGTTCACGGTGCATGGCGGCGCCAGCGTGTACGTGTTCGGCGGCAACTACAAGGCCGGCCGGTTCAAGGAGCAGAACGTGCTCACCGACTGGGAGCGCTTCAAGCAGATCTTCGGCGGTCTGCTGAACTTCGGCACAAAGGTCGGCACCTCCGTTCTGAACATTGCGGCCGCGGCGGCCACCGGCGGCATCACAGCCAACGCCGATATGCTCGGCGGCCTGACGAATATTTTCGGCTCCGGTTCAAGCGCCGAGGGCAGCTCGAACGACGACGGCGGCGGCGATTTTGATGAGAGCAAAGGCAATAACTCCGATTACATCGACAGATTGATCACGAATATCGGCGCGACGGCGGCAACCGAAGCGAAGATCGCCCTGCCCTGGGGCAGAGACTCGTTCGGCGAGGCCGATATGGCCGACGTGGAAGGCCGCAACGACGGTCCCGGCGTGCGTACCGGCGTGCGCGGAAAACCGGGCAGCTCTTTGACGAGCATTGAGGCGGATCGCCTGATCAACCAGCTGATCTCAAGAAACTACGACAATCTTCTCCCGATGGAGCAGGAGTATCTGAACGGATTGATCTGGCATACGACGGGGGTGCCCGGGAGGGACAAGATCCCCGTTTACAGCTCTCCCTCTCCGGACAGTGAGATCCTGACCTTTCTGGAACCGAACTGCGAGATCTTTGAGTATGACGTAAAAACGGAGACGGGGAACGATCTGGAAACACAGGAGATCACCTTCGTCCAGTCAAAGCTCAACGGGATCACCTTCTGGGTGGCGAACGACGCGCATCTGGCGCGGGGCGAGGCGACCCAGCCGAGCACCCAGACGGCGGCGCACGCCCTGTATAACCTGCCCGCCTCCAAGAAGCCTGCCCAGAGCGGCAGCGGCTCCACGGGCGGCTCCGGCGGCACGGGCGGCGCCGGCGGAAAAACGAGCGCGCTCGACCTGACCAAAAACCTGATCTCCCTGCGCTCCAGCCTGCGCAAAGAGGCGCAGGAGGCCCGCAGCGAAGAGATCAAGGCCTACAAGGATCAGGTCGACGCGTGGAAACAAACGGGCAAAACCGCGATAGAAGAGAGCGGCACCATCCTTTCGGAGACGGTGGGCCTTGCTGAAAGCATTTATAAATGGGCCAATCCCGAAAAGTTCATTCAGGTCCACTGGGGCACCTGCTTCAACGTGGGCAGCGACGCCAGACTTGTGATCTGGGACGGCGTCTTTAACGGCAACGGCCAGTCGGAGGACCACCGCAACGAGGTGATCAACGTCGAGGGCGGCGAAACCTTCATTTACGGCGGCAAGTTCTTCGCCAATACCGGCGCGTACGTGTTCGCAAAGGGGGAGAACGCGGGCGCGAATTCGCTGCACATCCGCGGCGGCGAATTCAGCACCTCCACCGTGCAGATCATGCGCGGCCTGCATAAGAAAAACGAGCAGGGCGAAGTAAAGGCCAGCCGGTTCATCGGTACGCTGGGCTCGGTGAACGCCGACGTGAACGCCTATGACCTGGACCTGATCCATGACGGCCGCATCCAGATCTGCGAGACGGGCGGCGTGGGCAATCTGGTGTACAAAAACACGGACCCGGACGGCAGGATCTTTTACGAGCTGTACTGCGACGCATCCGCGCTGCCGAACATGAGCGCCTGCAAGGTCACGCCCAAGGAATCCGAATCCATGGAAAACACCTTTAAACTGCAGGGCGAACAGGGACAGCAGCTGAATCTGGACGTGTACAACTACATCAATTTCGACGTGGACGATCCCGCCGCCCGCTACGCCTACCTCAGCGTCCGCCTGCCGGACGGGCTGAACCCCGTGAACATAAGCGAGCGGGATTTCAACGCTTCCAAAATCTGGTACTACAACGCGCCGGTAACGGATTTTTTGGATCGCTTTGCGGGCGATGTTCGTTTTGCCGATCCGAGAATCACCGGGCGGTGCAAATTCTTCAGCGCCGTGCACGCGTACCGGTATGAGCTGTACCACGTGGATCCCGTCACCATGGAGGATATCGGCGATCCCATCGCCGTGCGTACCTTTACGGACCGCGAGAGCCTGAACGGACACCTGAACCTGATCCCGAACGACGTGGCTCAGACGGCAGGCCAGCCGCAGTACTTCCTGTACGACGGCTGGCAGAGCGGCTGCATGTACCGCGCCAAGCTCACCGTGACCGAGTATAACCGCCACGGCTCCTGCCGGTACGCTCACAATGATTCCGACGACACCTGGAACGATACCCCCGAAATGGAGTTCAAGGCGTCCTCCTCCTCCAGCATACTGATCCGCTGCAAGGAAAAATACCAGAGCGTGTTCACGCCCCTGCATTTCACCGACGAAAACCTCGGCGTCGGCGACACGGCGGAAGCGGACTTCCTGAACGCGCAGGTCGGCCGCGTGGATATCGACGGCGAAAAGGTGTTCGCCGTGCATTACGACTGGCGCATCGACGTGGGCGGCGACAAGGACGACAGCAACGACGTTTCGCTGGTGTATACCAACCGCCATTACGAAGAGGGGGAGAATACCACCTTCGATATCCCCGGCCACGTTTACGACCAGTTCCAGATCGAGCACGACCCCACCCACTGTCCCGGCGGCCTTGCCCAGACGTACGGCAACATTTTGACGTCCAAGGACAACTACTTCTCCTCCGCGGATACGCTGGTGATCCCCGCCACCGTGCGGCTGCCGGACAATACGGAGCTTTCGCTTGCCGGGCAAAAGCTATACTGCGAGGTCTCCTACGGCCTTTCCTCCTCCCGCTGGTGCCGGGTGTATAAATTCCTGCCCATTCTGGACTTCCTCGATCATTCGATCGATAACACCACCCCGCGCGAAAAACGGACCTACAGAACAAAGTCGGTCGTCATCCAGCCGACCGCCACCGGCGCGATGACCTCGCAGGAGTCCCACAGCGATAATCCCTATCTGGCCCCGCAGCAGGTGATCGTGGAAAAGGGCGCCTCCTATGCCACGACCGCTGCGAACAGTCGCACTTTGAGTGATGTGCTGAACGACTCCTATGTGCAGGCAGGGATCATGGAGATGATTGACGCCGGCAGTACGAACCCTGCAACCGGTTTCCCGTCGAACCCTGCCGAATACTACATGAAGCAGCAGGAGTGTATAGACCAGTCCGCCAACGATGAAACGTATCATATATATTGCATTCAGGCCAAGGGATACCAGTGGCAGCGCTTTAACTATGATACGCGCGAGTGGGAGGATATCCCGCTCAGCGAAAACGCCGGCGCGCAATCTCGGTCGATCACGCTTGACAATATCACGTACAAGCAGACCGTGCGCTGTTTGACCACGTCTTATACAACGAGAATTTCCGGCGGCAGGATCATGGACGGCGGAATCGAGGAATATAAAATCCCGCCTCGCCGTTACGGTTTCAGGCCGATCGATGACCCCGCGACGAACTGGCAGCCTGTGTTCCTCCCGTCTGCTATTATCAAGATCATTCCGGTTGAGGGGCATTATCTCGGCGGAGATCTGCTGAATCCGTATGATCATAACCTGGGCGATCTGGAGCGGGACCACTACAGCTACGATCCGGATACCAAGACCCTTACGCTGCAAAACTACCGCGGCGGCGCGGACCGGGCGGCGCTCGGCAGTCTTGTGAACGGCAGCGGCGCCGCGAACGTAAACAACAATAAGCGCGTGATCAGTATGCTGCGCTTCGAAGACGACCTGACCCTGCGCCTGGAGGGCAAAAACGAGCTGGATTTCGATGAGACGGGCATGAATTTCCTCGCCAACGCGTATTATGCGGGGTCAAGCATAAGCTCTGTCACGTTCAACGCGATCCGCGCCAAAAACCTGATCGTTACGGGCGACGGCAGCCTTTCCGTGAACATGAATTTCGGCCAGTGGGCAGCTGATTTGCATGCGTATATCTCCTATATCGACGCCGATTCCGTTTGTGTGGAGGGCAACCCGTCGCTCTCGTTCTATCTGAATACCTACGCCATTTCCGATACGCAATTGGATAGCGATTACGGTTTCCACGCGAACACGCTGGCGCTGGACGGCGGCAGGATCACGATGTGCCACGAATACAAAAACCGCTATGAGCCCTTCGTCTTCTTCAAGGGCAAGAGCATCGATTCCGCCTTTACGGCGAATCTGGAAAACGGGACGTACGGCCTGGAGCTGCGCGTCGGCGCGAGCCAGAACACGGCCGTGCTGCAGCCGATCTCCAGCGACGAAACGCTGACGCGCCTGTCGACCGTAAAGGACGGCATGGCGGACGAGGACAAATACCAGCAGGTGAGCTTGTCCAAAGTCCACATCCACGATTGGGAAGCGCCGACGGTGATCAAGCCCGCCACCCTGACCGAGGGCGGCCAGACCCGCACCCAGTGCAAAACCTGCCCGGTGTATACCGTAACGGATACGCCCGTCTTTACCGTGACCTCGCCTGCCGCGAACGCCGCCGGGGATAACATGATCGAGATCTGCTGGAACGAGCATCCCGAGGCGGCGCGGTACGACGTGTACCGCAGCGAGACCGCAGACGCCGGCTTTGTGAAGGTCGGCTCCGTCGTGAAGGCAGGCGATACCGTCCCCGCCTCGTATTCGGATACCGGTCTGACTTTGGGTAAAACCTATTATTACCGCGTACAGGGCGCAAAGGCGGATAACGCCCTGCTCACGCCCATGAGCGCCGTCGTCTCCGCCACGGTCCGCAAAACGCCCGCCGTGCCCAAAAACGTGAAGGCTGCCGC
>CADBOC010000080.1 GCA_902796175.1 Oscillospiraceae bacterium
GCTGGAGAGCGAAACCTCGGTCGGCCTCAGGATCACGCGGGGGAACGAGGAGCGAGAGATCCTCTTTAACCGCTTAGCCGACGGCAGCATTATGCACGACAACACCGTGACGACTCTCGGCGGCTTCGACACCGACGCGTACCTCATGATGATCACCCGCGACAAAGCGGAAGAAACCGAACGCGTCTTCGCCGTCTCGGCGAGCTTTCTGCGAAAAAACGGCCGGTTTTATCACAGCGCCTTCGCAAAGACGACCGTTGAGACCGTGACTCAGACGTAAGCCCCGCAAAACGTCCGCTTGCGCGATATCCTGTTTCAGCAAAAAACCGATACATAAAAGGAGCGTATGAAACCCATGAAAAAAAAGATCTTATGCGCCGTGCTCGCGCTTACCCTGCTGCTGCTCTCAGCCGCCTGCGGCAAACCCGCCGCCGACTCGTCCGGGGCCGATCCGGCTTCCGGCTCCGCCGAGGGAAAACCCGCCCCTTTAAGCGTAACAGTCCCGATCCGAAAGGTGAGCAAATACGGCAACCTGATCCTCGAAGCGACCTTCGACTCCATGAAAAAGGCAGGCTTTGCGATCGGCGACATTCTCACCGCGACCGTCGGAGAACAGACCTACGATCTGCCCGTCGGCGCGAACTACACGGACGTTGACAACGGCGCCATGCTCTGCCGTTTCGACAGCGAAGACGGCGAGGTGGGTCTCGCGATCAACATGGGCTCCTTCGCCGAGGAAACCGGCGCCGCAGAAAAGCAGGAGACCGAAGAGGACCCCGGCTACCGGTGGGAGATGAAGGTGACCGAGGTCACGCTCACGCTCAAGGAAAAGGGCGGCTACCTCGATCAGTACAACGCCCGTAATTTAGCGCGCACGAACGACCGCGCCGATTACGCGGAGCTGACCGACGCGGAATTCGCGAACTTCCGGGCCGTCTCTGTTTCGGGACTGAAAGAGAACACGCTCTACCGCGGCTCCTCTCCGCTCGATCCGGATCTCGGAAGAAACGAATACGTTATGGCTGCGATGGAGAACGCCGGGATCAAAACCGTCGTGAACCTCGCCGATCCCGAAAAAGAGATGAAAGAATACAAGGCCTACCCCGGCAGCTACTACAGCAGTCTGGACGTGCTTACCCCTGAAATGAACTACGATTTCGGCAGCGAAGCGTTTGCCGAAGCGGTAAAACAGAGCGTTTCGTTCCTCGCCGAACACGACGGCCCGTTCTTCATCCACTGCAAAGAGGGCAAGGACCGCACCGGCGTGCTCTCGGCCGTTCTGGAATGCTTCGCCGGAGCTTCATGGGACGAAGTAAAAGACGATTATATGCTGACCTACCGCAATTTCTACGGCGTAACGGAGAACGATACCGCCTACGACATCGTTCTGAACGACAACCTTGTTAAGACCCTCTGCGGCCTCTTCGGCGTCGATTCCCCTGAAAGCGCCGATCTCAAAGAGGCGGCAAACAAATATCTGCGCTCCGTCGGCCTGACCGAAGAGCAGCTCGCCGCCCTCGCCGAAAAGCTGACGGCATAAGCAATAGAATGAAAATGAAAAGGTAAAAGGTAAAGGTTTTCAGAAAACGCTTACGCGTTTTGGTCATATAAAAATGGACGGGCGAAGCCCGTCCGTTTTTTTGCTGTCAGATGTTAATGCGCGGCAGCGCGAATGATCCGGAGTTTCCGGCAGGGCACGGAATGAAGGCGGATCCGAGCCCCTCGGGCGATTTGCTCTCCTGCCCGTTTTTTCTTTATAAAATGCCGCGCGCAGCGCCCGATTTCGTCTTTCATCTTTCGTCTTTTATAACTTTTTTACGCTCTCCTGTCAATTCGCGCGTCAGCGCGTCCTCCGGTACCGCTTCGCCGTTCCGGCGCTTTTCAAGGCGTTCAGAGAGCGCCGCCATGTTTTTGCGCGTGGTCTTCAGAAAGACGAGGCCCATTACCGACAGCAGCAGCGCGATCGCGGGATAAAGCGTGGTGATATTGGTCATCCCCTCGACGACCTTCGGATCGTTTACGGGGCTGAAGATATTGTCGTAATCCGCCGCCGTGCGGACGTAGCCGTAAGCGGAGAGCAGCAGGCCCTGCGTTAATATGCCCGCGCCGGAGCCGATCTTCTGAATGAACTGCGGCACGGCGGTGATCAGGCTCTCGCGGCGTTCGCCGTTCACGAACTCGTCGATCTCCACAAAATCGTATGCCATGGAGTAGAACAGGGTCCAGAACGCGCCGAGGCCGACGGCGCAGACGGCGGGCAGCAGCACGGCCATAACGCGAAAGCCCCCGATCTCGGCGTCCAGCCCGATGAGGCGCAGTGCGAACAGCCCCGCGGCGGTAAGACTCACAAAGAACAGCGCGGAGGCGCGGCGGTCCTTCTTTTTCGCGAGGCGCTCCGCCAGCGGCGTGATCACAGCCATGGTCACGACCAGAGAAGCGACCACCAGCACGATGCCCGTATCGTAGGGCATGCCGATGCAGTAGACGATGGAGTAGGAAAAGCTCGACTGGATCATGCTTGAAGCAAACAGGAAAAAGAACACGAAAAGAATAAAGAACTTGAAGGGCTTCAGCTTCAGGATCTCCCAAAAGCCCCGGAAGGTCTCGCCGAGGGCTTTACGGCGGTCGAGCTTTACGGGCGGCAGCTCCGCCTTTTCAAGAAAGATCCCCTTCAGGGAGGCGACGGCGACAAAGCCGAGCGCGGCGGCCGGCACCGCCAGAACGGCGGAAACGTCAAAATACGTAACGGCATGGCCCAGGATCACGGTGGAGACCAGCGCCGGAACCACGTTCCCGAGCGCCACGGCGACGGCGTTGAGCAGAGAGCTGAGGCTGCGTATGGAGGTACGCTCGTCGTAATCCTGCGTGATCTCCGCCACCACCGCGTAATACGGGATGGTATAGAGGGTATAAAAGATCCAGATCCCCATCGTGAGCAGCACGTACAGCGCGATCACGCCCGCGACGGAGGTCAGCCCCAGAATGGACCGCCAGTTCAGCCACGACAGCGCGAATACAATACCGAGCGGCAGGATCGCCCTTTGCATCACCCGCCGTTTGTCCACCCCCGGCCGATCGGTGAACGCGCCGATGATCGGGTCCGTCACCGCGTCCCACACGATGGAGAGAAAGATCACAACGCCGCTGAGCGCGGGGCTGACGCCCACGATCTGCACCAGAAAGGTGAGAAAGTAGGTATAAAACATATTGTAGAGCAGCGATTCCGTAAAAATACCCAGCGCGTAGCCGAGCTTCCGCTTTTTCGTGAACGGCTGAAAGGTTTTTGTCGGCCGATCCATACCGAGTCCCCTCCTTTTTGACGGCGGCGGCGATCCCGCCGCGCTTTTTTTCTATCATACCACACTCAAACGCGATAGACAACAAAAAAAATACGGTTCCCCGATCCCGCGCCGTTCTCCCCCTTTACGCGCGGCGAAGCGTATGGTATAATCCTTTCGCCAAACAGATAAAGGAGAAAAGCAATGGCTGAAACAACGAAAAAAAACGACGTAAAATGGAAGCTTCTTTCCGCCGTGCTGGCAGCAGCCCTGATCGCAGTATCCCTCGCCTGGGCGTTTACCTCGACCGGCAAAGACAAAACAGCCGCCCCCGAAGCGGCCGCCGAGGGCCGGACCGGCGAAACGGCGGTCGCGGAGGCCGAAACGGCGCAGCCGACGGACGCGGCCGCGCAAAAGCGAAAGCTCATCATCGATACGGATACAGGCGGGGACGACGCCGTGGCGCTCATCATCGCGGCGAAGGACCCGAACGTCGATATTCTGGGCGTTACCGTTTCCGAGGGAAACGTCTCGCTGGAGCAGGCCGTACGCAACGCCCTGATGACGCTCGAAACGGCGGGCTCGGACGCGCCCGTCTACGCCGGGGCGGAAACCTCCTTTTCGGGTCGCCCGCGCGAGGTCTTCAGCGTCTACGGCAAAGACGGCATGGGCGATCAGGATCTCATTCACCCTACGCGGAAGGCGGTATCGAAAAACGCGGTCGATTTCATTCTTGAGACCGTAAAGGCGAACCCGGGCGAGGTGGAGATCGTGGCGCTGGGGCCGGTGACGAACCTCGCGCTCGCCCTTGCCCGCGAGCCTGAAACGATGCGGCTTGTCAAACGCTGCTGGTCCATGGGCACGGCGGGCTTCGGCCACGGCAACGCTTCGCCGGTGGCGGAATTCAACGTCTATCACGACGCCGAGGCGTATCAGGCATTCGCGGACTCCGGCATGCCGATCACGGCGCTGGGCTTCGATCTGATGAATGAAGACGTGTGTTTTTCAAAAGAGGAGCTTGACGCCCTCGCCGAAAAAAGCGACCTCGCCGCCTTTGTGGCAAAGGCATTCAGCGGTCTTGTTGCCTTCAACCTCGCGGGCCGCGGAACGGCGGAGGCGGACGTGCCCGACGGCGCGCTGATGGCGGCGGCGCTCTGGGACGGCTACATTCTGGAAACCCAGGCCTGCCACCCCGTTGTGATCACAGACGACAGCGAAGCCTACGGGCAGGTCATACTCTACAAACAGGGCTTCGGCTACGATTCCGGCGTTACCTTCGACAGCTACAATTTCAACGTGATCACAAAAACGGCGAGCGGCATGTTTAAGGAAAAGCTGACGGCGCTCCTCGCCGGATAACGCCGCCGCGTCCGATCTATTCCTTCGAACGAAGCGCGTCCCGGTCGAGCATGTCCATGCCCCGCGCCTGATGCACGAGCTCAAGCTGGATCACCGTGATATCCGCCGCAGTCGCGATGAAGTCGTACACCACGTCCAGGGTCGCCGCAATCAGCACGCCCTCGGCGGGGAGGCCGAGCTGGGCGATCATCACGCCGTAGCAGGTCATACCCGCGCCCGGCACCGGCGGCACTGCGACGGCCAAAAGCGAACAGAGCACCGCTGCGGTCACGAACCATGTAAGGTTCACCTGAGCGCCGTAATACTCCGACAAAAAGAATACCGTAACAAGAAAGTTGCTCGCCGAAGCCGGCATAAACAGCACGTTCCCGATCGGCAGCCCGAAGCGGGAAAGCTCTTTACTCACGCCGAGCTTCCCCTCCAGCGTCTGCATCGCCGTCGGGAACGCGGAGGCGGAGGAGGCTGTCGTGATGCCGATGAAAAACGCCGGGGATATCTTTTTGAGCAGCGTGAGCGGCTTCACCCGTTCCCTGATACAGACGGAAAAGAAATACGCCAGCAGCATACACGCCGAAAGCAGAACAAAGATCGCGATGGGCTTCCACAGGGATCCCATCGACTGCAGCGCGCCGGAAAGCCCGCTTTTCAGAAAATTCAGGAACACGAAGAGCGGCAGCAGCTTTCCGATCAGCTCCATCACGGTCTGCATCGCGGCGTTGCCCTGCTCGATGAGCGCCCGCAGCCGGTCGCCGCGCCCGCCCAGCATCAGAATCGCGACGCCGAGCAGGATCGCGATGAAGATGACCTGCAGCGAATTTCCGTTCGAGAACGGAGAGACCGGGTCCTTCGGCACGATATCGAAAAACATCTGCAGAACGCTGCCGAACTGATCCGATTCTCCCCCGGCCCCTTCGGAAAAGTGAAAGCGGAACAGCGGGAACGTCCCCGCCGCCCCCGCCCCGGCGATCAGGAAGGTAAAGCCGACAAAACGCGCGATCATGCGCCGGCCAATCTTTCCGAAGGCGGCGATATCGCCGACGCCGGTAATGCCGAACAGCACGGAAAGCAGGATCATGATCCCGGCAAAAGTCGTAAGCGCCCCGAGAAACATGCCGATCACCGGCGTAATAAAATGCTCCTGCATGTCGGCGATCGCCGCCGCCGGCAGAAAGCGGTTCCCGAGCAGCCCCAGCGCGATCCCGGCGGCGGCCGCGGCCGCCATGTTGCGGGCGGTATGCGAACCGGCGGCGGGGAGCTTGAGCAAAAGCTGACACCTGCCGTTCCGGCAGGAAAAGGCCGGGGCAAGGCCGAGGTTCACTAAGATCCGGTTTGAGAACTCCGCCTCCTCCCCCTCCTCTGCTGCGGTGGGGTCGAACGCGACGCCCCGGTAACGCAGAGAGATAAAGGGCCTGCCGAAGCGGCTGCCGAGCGCGAGCTGCACCTCGGGGGGCGGCTCGGGGCTCTGCGACAGGCGCAGCAGGATCTCCTCGAAGGCAAGGCGCACGCGCATCCGGCTGCGGCGCTCCGTTTTCAGGGTCTCCAGAAACAGCCCGATCCGTTCGCTGATCCGGTCGATCCCGGCGCTGGTCAGTTCATATGTCTCACGGCTTGTTTTCACTGCGTATCACCATCCTGTCTTTCGGTTTCGTATTGTATCACATAATTGCGAAAATGAAAAGACAATTCACAAAAGAGGTCAAAAAAACGTGGGAGGTGTTTTCGGTATTCGGGATCGGCCGCGTACCTGAAACAAAAAACGACCCTGCAGCGCGGGAGCCGATCGTAAAAGGAGGCTGCTCATTCACTGAACAGCCTCCTTTTACGATCGCTTTCCTGATCCGCTCACAGGACGCGTCATTCCGCCGCGGCGGCGCGCACGGGGTAGTTTTCCTGTTTCACCAGCTCGCGCCCCTGGTCGGAGCAGATCCAGTTATAGAGCACGCGCTCAGGCGCGTCCTCGGCGGCCGATTTTCGGATGACCGCGTAAAAATCGTTGGTCAGCGGATATGCGCCGCTGCCGATGGTCTCGTTGGTAGGCGTTACCCCCTCCACATCCAGGATCTTGCTTGTGGAAAGCTTGCCGGTCTCTTTTACGTCTATTTCACCGCGGCGTGCCACTGGCCGGTCTCCTCTGCCAAGGGGCCGTCGTCGAGTGCCAGAAGCTGCTCCCACTGCGAAAACACCTTGCGAAAGGCGGAGATGTAGCGGTCGATCGCCTCCGGGATCAGCTTTTTGAAATAGGGCGTTTCGATCACGACGATATGCTCGGAACGCTTTAAGTCTTTGTCGAGCTCCCGCACGTCACGGTCGGCAAAAGCGACGCGGGAGGATCTGCCGAGCCCCCACGCGTCGTAGGTCTGAAACAGCGGGTGAGTATGCAGCGGAAAACTCCCGCCCAGCAGATGGAACGGAAAGCCCGTTTCGGCGGTAAGCGCCCTCACGACCGTCTCGGGCGAAAGGCCGCCGAGCTCTTCGGGGTGATAGACGACGCAGGGGATATACCAGCCCGCCATATCGGAGCCGGTCGATTCATCCACCCGGTGGCAGCGGATCCCCGGCAGACCCTCTATGCCGTCAAAGAAATAGTTGTTGGCGCGGCGTACCTCCCGGATACGCGCGTCGTAGTATTTGAGCTGCACACGGCCTATCGCGGTACAGATCTGGTTCGCCCTGCCTTTGAGGCCAGAGAGCGGCAGATGCAGAAAGGGAAGCAGCGCCGGGTCGGTGATCAGGCTCTCTTCGTTTCGCTCGTAGTGCAGAAACGCCAGCAGCCGCTCATAACAGACGCGGTCGTCGGTGACGGCGACGCCGAGCTCCCCGCATGCGAAGCTTTTGCCGCTCATCAGACTCATGGCGGCAACGTCCCCGAAGGTACCGAGCATTCTGCCCTTATAATGCCCGCCCTGGGCATGGGAGACGTCCTCGATCACCATCAGTCCGTGCGCGTCAGCGAACGCCATGACGCGGTCCATGTCGCAGGGATAGCCCTTGTAATGTACGACCATGATCGCCTTCGTGCGCGGACCGAGGCAGCGGGGCAGATCGTCCGGATCCAGGCACAGCGTATCGGGATCCACATTCGCGAAGACCACCGAAACGCCGAGGTTCTGCGCCGAGAGGCAGCTCGCCCAGTAGGTCTTGGTAGGGCAGATCAGCTCATCCCCCGCTTTAAGCCCCACCGCAAACATCGCGGCATACAGGCTCATCGTGCCGTTGCAGCAGGCGACGGCGAAGCGCCGCCCCTGCCACGCGGCGAACTCCTTTTCGAATTCCGCCGTCACGTCGTTGCCGCTCATTTTGTTGTTCCGGAACACGTCCAGCACCGCGGCCTCGTCTTCTTCCGTAAAGATCGGCCAGTGAAACAGCTCCTCGGGACTGTTTTCGTGTTCAAGGGTCCTGTTTCCGCCGAGAATCGCCGGTTTTTCCATTTGGATCCGCTCCTTTATTATAATGATCACGCGCATGTCTCAAAACGCAGCGTCCGGTCCGCGTCCGCCTTATAAGTCAGGGTCAGCCAGCCGTCCGCCGCGCCGACAAAGGCAAGGCCCTCCGCCCCGGCGAAGGCGCCGCCGCCGTAAAGAAAGGCGCCGTCCAGCTTCACGGTCTGGCCCTCGGCATACGGAACTGAGATGCGGGCGGTCGTCCCCTTCGGCGCCGATACCTCCAGGGTCGTTCCGTTCTCCGTTTTTTCGCAGACAAGACTGACATACCCGCGAACGGTGGGCACGACGCAGCGCGTCTCCCGCAGAAGGTCCGCCCGCGGCTTGACCTCAAATTCCTCCCAGCCCGCTTTCAGCGGCTTGATCCCGGCGAAGTATTTGCTCATGACGACGAGCGGCCCGCCGCTCCACGCGTGGTTGCGCGTGCCGCCGATCCGGCTCCATTTCTCCCACAGGGTGGAGTAATCCTCCCGCAGCATGGGAGCGTAGCGCCGCTCCATCCGGGTCTTCGCAGCCACGTACTCCCCCATCTCACAAAGGGCCTCCAGTACATAAAATTCCATATAGGGGCTGGCGTTCTTCGTCTTTGTAAGCACGCGGGCGATCGCCGCGTACCGCTCCGGCACCGCGAGGCCCGACAGCACGGCGAGTGCGTTCGCGCGGTCGTCCGGGAACAGCGCGCCCCGGCTTTTGTACCCGCGCCCGGTCCAGAGCGCGTCGTAACCGGTTCGGATCCGCTCCATTCTTTCGGCGATCCGGCCGCCGTCTTTGCCGAGCGTCTGAGCCATATTCATGAGAGACGAGAGCGCGTAATAATACCACGCGTTCTCGATCGCCGCTTTGTCGGCGAACAGCCCCCAGTCCATCCAGTCCCAGGAACCGGCGCGGTGTTCGACAAGGCCGTCCGTTCCGATCTCCCAGAGCGAAACATACCTGTAAGCGGCGTCGTAGACCTGTTCGAGAAACGCCCGGTCCCCGGTATAGAGGTAATAGGTCCAAAAGCCGCAGATCCCGGCAAGCTGCTGTACGGGCAGCTCAAAATAGTCCCCTTTGATCGGCGTTACGGTCTGCAGCACGCCCGTTTCGGGATCTGTGTGCCCCAGCATGCAGGCGACGCCCTTCTGATACAAAAGCAGTGCGTTCGCATCCAGC
>CADBOC010000081.1 GCA_902796175.1 Oscillospiraceae bacterium
AATGCGCTTCTGCCAGAGCTTCATGACCGAGCTCTCAAAGCATATCGGCGCGGATACGGACGTTCCCGCGGGCGATATCGGCACCGGCGCCAGAGAGATCGGTTATATGTTCGGCGAATACAAAAAGCTGCGCGGCCTGTTTGAGGGCGTTCTCACCGGCAAGGGTCTGAGCTTCGGCGGCTCGCTCGCGAGAACCGAGGCGACCGGCTACGGCCTGCTTTATATCACAGAAGAGATGCTCCGCTGCCACGGGTACGACGTGAAGGGAAAGACCGTAACGGTATCGGGCTCAGGCAACGTCGCGATCTACGCCGTTGAAAAGGCGGAGGCGCTCGGCGCGAAGGTCGTGACCTGCTCCGATTCCACCGGCTGGGTCTACGACCCCGACGGGATCGACGTAGCGGCGCTCAAAGAGATCAAAGAGAAAAACCGTCAACGCCTGACGGAGTACGCGAAATACCGTCCGCAGTCCGAGTACCACGCCGGGCGCGGCGTATGGAGCATTCCCTGCGACGTCGCTCTGCCCTGCGCCACCCAGAACGAGCTGACGCTGGAAGACGCGAAGCTGCTGAAAGCGAACGGCGCGATCGCCGTGGCGGAGGGCGCGAACATGCCCTGCACCGCCGAAGCGGCGGCGTTCTTCCGCGAAAACGGCGTGCTCTTCCTGCCCGGCAAGGCCTCCAACGCCGGGGGCGTGGCGACCTCGGCGCTCGAAATGAGCCAGAACAGCGAGCGTCTGCACTGGACCTTTGCCGAAGTGGACCGTCAGCTCAAAGAGATCATGATCGACCTTTATCATCACATCGACGACGCGGCAAAGCGCTGGGGCAGAGAGGGCGATTACGTGGACGGCGCGAACATCGCCGGATTTGAAAAGGTGCTCGACGCCATGACGATGCAGGGCATCGTATAAGCCTATGTGTTCGATCATCGGTTACTGCGGCCCCGGATGGAACAGGGACGCGTTTTATCAGGGCTTTGCCCGCACAAAATCGCGCGGGCCGGACGACAGCCGGATCATTGAGACCGCCAAGGGCGCGCTGGACTTTCACCGCCTCTCTATCATGGGCCTGCACCCCGAAGGCATGCAGCCGTTCGCGCTCGGGGAGGACCGGCTCGTCTGCAACGGCGAGATCTACGGGTTCGAGGCGATCCGGGAGGAGCTGAAGAACAAAGGGTATGCCTTTGAGAGCGACTCCGACTGCGAGGTGCTGCTCCCCCTCTGGCGGGAGTACGGCGTCGGCATGTTCCGAAGGCTGGACGCGGAATTCGCGCTGGTCCTCTACGACGCCGCATCCGGCGGCTTTGTCGCGGCGCGCGACCCCATCGGCATACGGCCGCTGTATTACGGTTACGACGAAAACGATTCGATCGTATTTGCCAGCGAACCGAAAAACCTTGTCGGGATCGCGGAAAAGATCATGCCCTTCCCGCCCGGGCACTACTGGCAGAACGGTAAATTCATCTGCTACCGCGATATCGCCGCCGTCGCCGAGGTATGCGGCGACGATGTGGAGACCGCCTGTAAAACGATCCGCGAAAAGCTGACGGCGGGGGTGAAAAAGCGTCTTGTAGCGGACGCGAAGGTCGGCTTTCTGCTCTCGGGCGGGCTCGATTCCTCGCTCGTATGCGCCATTGCTGCGGCCGAGAGCGGCGAACCGATCAAGACCTTCGCCATCGGCATGGAGAAGGACGCCATCGATCTGAAATACGCCCGTCAGGCCGCCGCTTACATCGGCAGCGACCATACCGAGGTGTATATGACGCCGGAAGACGTGATCGGGATCCTGCCGGAGGTCATAAAAACGCTCGGCACATGGGATATTACGACCATACGCGCGAGCATCGGCATGTATCTGGTATGCAGGGCGATCCACGAGCGCACCGATATCCGCGTGCTGCTGACGGGCGAAATCTCGGACGAGCTGTTCGGATACAAATATACGGATTTCGCGCCGGACGACGAGTCGTTTCAGAAGGAGGCGGAAAAACGCATCCGGGAGCTGCATATGTACGACGTGCTGCGGGCGGACCGCTGCATCTCCGTTCACTCTCTCGAAGCCCGCGTACCCTTCGGGGATCTCGCGTTCGTCGAATACGTGATGTCCCTGGACCCCGCGATCAAGCGAAACCGCTACGGAAAGGGCAAATATCTGCTGCGCCGCGCGTTTGAGGGGACCGGCCTGCTGCCGGATGAGATCCTCTGGCGCGAGAAGGCGGCGTTCTCAGACGCGGTCGGGCACTCGATGGCGGAGGACCTGAAGCAGTACGCCGAAACGCGCTATACGGACGCGCAATTCGAAACAAAGCGCCGGCAGTACCGGCACGGGCAGCCGTTCACCAAGGAATCTCTGCTCTACCGCGAGATCTTCGAATCGTATTACCCGGGTCAGGCCGGGATGATCGCCGATTTCTGGATGCCGAACCGCTCCTGGCCCGGCTGCGACGTAAACGACCCCTCGGCAAGGGTGCTCTCAAACTACGGAGACAGCGGAAAATAAAAAAACACCGGAACGCGGACGCTCCCAAACGGCGCCCGCGCTTCGGCACATATATCAGAGGGAAAACGCTATGGATAAAATACTCGTTCTGGATTTCGGCGGTCAGTACGACCAGCTGATCGCCCGGCGGGTGCGCGCGGCGCACGTTTACGCCGAAATACACGGATATGACCGCATCACCCCCGAAGAGATCCGAAAAAACGGCTACCGGGGCGTGATCTTCACCGGCGGGCCGAACAGCGTATACGCGAAAGACGCGCCGAAGATCGACGCGTCCGTTCTTTCGATCGGCGTTCCGATCCTCGGTATCTGCTACGGGCATCAGCTTCTCACCTACCTCGCGGGCGGGCAGATCGCCCCCGCCCGCGCCGGCAGCGAATACGGCAAAACGCCCCTTTACACAGAAAGCTGCCCGCTGTTCGAAGGCGTGCCGCCGGAGAGCGTGTGCTGGATGAGCCATACGGATGAGCTGACGGCTCCCCCGCCGGGCTTTCGCGTTGTAGCTTTAACCCCGCACTGCGCCGCCGCCGCCGTCGCGGATGAAAACCGCAGGCTCTATGGCGTACAGTTCCACCCCGAGGTCACGCACACCGAATACGGAGACGCGATCATACGGAATTTTCTGTTCCGGATCTGCGGCTGCGGCGCCGACTGGCAGATGGAGGACGTACTGGAACGCACGGTGAACGAATACCGCTGGTCGCTGGACGGCAAGCGCGTGCTGCTGGCGCTCTCGGGCGGGGTAGACAGCTCCGTCGCCGCGGCGCTGCTGCACCGCGCGGTCGGCGATAACCTCACCTGCGTTTTTGTGGACCACGGTCTGATGCGCAAAGGCGAAGCGGACCTTGTGGAGAGGACCTTCGGCAAAGAGCTCGGCGTAAAGTTCATACGCGTGAACGCGGAGGAACGCTTTTTATCCGCCCTCGCGGGCGTGACGGACCCGGAAGCAAAACGGAAGATTATCGGCGAGCAGTTCATACGCGCGTTTGAACAGACGGCTAAAAGCCTCGGCAAACCGGAGGTGCTGGCGCAGGGCACCATTTACCCGGACGTCATCGAGAGCGGCAAGGGCGATTCCGCCGTGATCAAAAGCCACCACAACGTCGGCGGGCTGCCGAAGCGCATCGGGTTTGAGACGATCGCGGAACCGCTGAAGGACCTGTTCAAGGACGAGGTACGCGCGATCGGCGAACGTCTGGGCCTGCCGAAGGCGCTGATCTGGCGGCAGCCCTTTCCTGGGCCGGGACTCGGCGTTCGCGTCATGGGCGAGATCACCGGAGAAAAGCTCGCGGCGCTCCGCGAGGCGGACGCCGTCTTTCGCGAGATGGTCGAACGCGCCGGCGGGGCAAACCTGCCGGATCAGTATTTCGCCGTGCTGCTCGATACCAGGAGCGTGGGCGTAAAGGGAGACCGGCGGGCCTACGGCTATACGGTCGCCCTGCGCGCCGTTACGACCGACGATTTTATGACGGCGTCGTTCACGCGCCTTTCGTGGGATACGCTCGAGACCGCCGCCGGGCGGATCGTAAACGAGGTGCCGGGCGTCACGCGCGTGGTATACGACGTAACCTCAAAACCGCCCGCGACCGTGGAGTGGGAGTGATGAAAGACGAAAGATGAAAGACGAAAGATACGAAAGATAAAAGACGGAAAAGCCGGAACTTCTGACAAAACGCGGAAACGATACCGCTTCGGAGGAACATACCATGACAAAATATATCTTTGTGACGGGCGGCGTAGTCTCGGGGCTCGGCAAGGGCATAACGGCGGCGAGCCTCGGCAGGCTGCTGAAGGCACGGGGCCTGAAGGTGGCGGCGCAGAAGCTCGACCCGTATATCAACGTGGACCCCGGCACCATGAGCCCCTA
>CADBOC010000082.1 GCA_902796175.1 Oscillospiraceae bacterium
GAGCGCACGGCGGCCGCCTTACTCCGTAGGGCACGTCGTCCCCGACGTGCCGGAAGGCCGCCTGACAGAAAACGCCCCCACGGAGCGCACGGCGGCCGCCTTACTCCGTAGGGCACGTCGTCCCCGACGTGCCGGAAGGCCGCCTGACAGAAAACGCCCCTACGGAATAAGGCGGCGTTCCTCGCGTACAGGAAAAGCCGATGCGTGGGACAGCGTCCGTTCAGATTACGGAGGATCTTTTTGATCCTTTCAGCGTCCGACTGTTTCATGCGATCCTGATCCCCTCTCGCATCACGGAATCGTAAAAGGAGGTCCCCGGCTCGATCTCGCTGATCTCAAACGCGTCTACGTCTTTCCCCGTGCGCTGCCGAAGTTCTTCCGCAAAGGAAAAGATGTTCGTTTTTTTGAAATGCTCGCCGCCGAAAACCACGATATCCAGATCGGAAGCAGGCGTCGCCTCGCCTCTGGCGTAGGAGCCGAACAGCAGCGCCGATTCCGCATTGTATTTTTTCAACAGAACTGCAACGGATCTTTCAATTTCCTGCATGGAAAGCAAGGGTAACGACCTCCTTGAAGACGAATCAGAAAGCAACGGTTTTACGGGATCCTCCGGCTTTCATTTCACAGCCTCCCTTCAGAGACTGCTCCGTCGTTTTTGAGTCCCGGTCCCGCTGCGCCCGTTCGGTTCGCGGTTACCGATCCATGCTTACGGCTTACAGTTTTTGCAGGGGGTATACCCTCTGCCGATCAGCTGGCTCCGCGTGTATCCTTCCGCCACCCATTTGTTTGACGCGCTCATCCGCTTGACAGAGGAGCATGTGGAACGGTGAAAAACCATGGAGCGCGTATTGCAGACGTACGTTACGTCCGGCGTCTGATATGTCGTATAGTGATCCTTGTACGAGGCCCCGCAGCGTAAACAGGTGTGAAGCGTGTATCCCTGCCTGGACGGCGTAGGGGCGATCACTTCGGAATCATAATCATGCCCCAGCGCTTTTCCTTCTTTTGCTCCGCATCTTGTACAGGATCTCGCTTTCGTACAGGTGGCCGGAGACCAGATATGCCCCAAAGCGGGTACGTCTTCCCTTTTTGTTGTTTTACACCTGGTACAGGTATACACTTTTGTGCCTTTTGCCGTACACGACGCGGCTTTTGTTATTTTACCGGCGTCGAAGGAATGGCCGAGCGGCGTTCCGTCTTTGGCTCCGCAGATAGAACATCTTTTTGCTTGCGTACAGGATGCGGCAGTCCATTGGTGACCTGCTGCTTTTATGATCTCTGTTTTTGTTTTCTTGCATACGGAACAGGTGTATTTCATCAGACCGGAGGCCGTACAGCCCGCTTCTTTTTCTACCTTACCGGCATCCCAGATATGTCCGTTTACCTGACATGCGGTTTTTCCTTGATCGTCCGTCAGTCCAACCGCTTTGCGGAGGATGAGGCGCGCGTCCGCGGCGCTCACCTCGCCGTCGCCGTTCATATCGCAGGCGAGGAACTCGTCGGAGCCCTCCGCGAAGACTTCGAGCCCCACGGCGCGGCGCAGCGCCAGCCGCGCGTCGGCGGCCGAGATCTGCCCGTCGCCGTCCGCGTCGCCGCGCAAACGCGCGTGCTGCGGGTCGGCGATCTCGTCGGGAAGCGTATCGCCGAAGGGCTTGAGCGCGTCGGTCAGCGCTTCGTTGCCGGGCTGTATATCGACGCCGAGCCAGCTCTCCCCTGTGCCGGTATAGTAGACGGCGGTCAGGCCGCTGCAGCCTCTGAATGCGTTTTGCATGATAATGCGCACCGTATCCGGGATCACGACCGTCGTAAGAGAAGCGTTGTCGCGGAACGCGTTCGCTTCGATCGACGCGATCCCGCTCCGGAGCGTAACGTTCTTCGGACTGCATCCGGTAAAGAACGACGGCCAAAGGGAGGCCGTGCCGCCGCCGACCGTGACCGATACGAGCGAGACGCAGCCGTTGAAGGGAGCTTCTCCCATCACGGTCACGCTGTCGGGCACGCTTATCTTTTTCAGACTCACGCACCCCTCGAAGACGCTGTCCCCGAGCGAGATCAGGGATGCAGGCAGCCGCGCCTCTGTCAGAGACCGGCAGTCCCTGAACGCGGATCCGCCGATGTTCGTCACGCTGTTCGGGATCGTGACGCCCGTAAGCTCCGTGCAGCCGGAGAACGCGCCGGACGCGACGCCCGTGACGCCGTCCGCGATCTCCACCGTCTTCAAAGTCGTTTTGGGGAAATCGAAAACGGACAGAGTCTTTGTCTCTATGATCTTGCCTATCGTCAGCTTTTCAATGGCGTTGCAGCGGGAGAACGCGATGGCGCCGATCGTCTGTACGCTGTTCGGGATCGAAACGCCCCTGAGTCCCGAGCAGCCGTAGAACGCTCTGTTCCCGATGCTCGTCACGCTGTTCGGGATCCTCACGCTTTTGAGTCCCGCGCATTCGCAGAACGCCTCATCCCCGATGCTCGTCACACTGTTCGGGATCGTAACGCCCGTGAGACCCGAGCAGCCGCGGAACACACGGTACCGGATGCTCGTCACGCCGTTCAGGATCGTAACGCCCGTAAGGCCCGCGCAGTTCTCAAAGGCGGAGGTCCCGAGGGTCCTGACTCTGTCCGGGATCGTAACGCTCGCAAGGGCCCGGCAGCAATAGAACGCCTGATCCCCGATGCTCGTCACGCCGTTCGGGATCGTAACGCTCTTAAGGCTGCTGCAGCCGGAAAACGCGGATCCGCCGATGCTCGTCACGCTGTCCGGGATC
>CADBOC010000083.1 GCA_902796175.1 Oscillospiraceae bacterium
CAACCGCGGCTGCTACCGCGTTCTGAATGCCCTTCTTTACGGCCATGGGGTTCGCGCCCGCGGCCACGTTCTTCATGCCTTCGGCAACGAGGGCCTGCGCGAGCAGGGTAGCGGTGGTGGTGCCGTCGCCCGCCACATCGTTGGTCTTGGTGGCGACTTCCTTTACGAGCTGCGCGCCCATGTTCTCGAACGCGTCTTCGAGCTCGATCTCTTTGGCGATGGTCACGCCGTCGTTGGTGATGAGGGGCGCGCCGTATTTTTTATCGAGGACCACGTTTCTGCCCTTGGGGCCGAGGGTGATCTTAACGGTGTTGCTCAGTCTGTCGATACCGGCCTGCAGGGCCTTTCTGGCTTCTTCGCCGTACAGTAACTGTTTTGCCATGATTGATCTCTCCTTTTCAGAACTTATTCAACGATCGCGAGAATGTCGCTCTGCTTCGCGATCACGTATTCATCCGCGCCGAGCTTTACTTCGGTGCCGGCGTATTTGTTGAGGATGACCTTGTCGCCGACCTTGACTTCCATCGTCACTTCTTTGCCGTCGACGGTGCCGCCGGGGCCTACTTCGATGACCTGTGCGATCTGCGGCTTTTCCTGCGCAGAGGAGGCAAGGATGATGCCGCCCTTCGTTGTCTCTTCCGCCTGCTGAAACTGCAGCACTACGCGGTCGCCTAAGGGTTTGAGTTTCATAATGCAATTCCCTCCTAAGGATTTATTATATGTTGTCGGATTTAGCACTCTCTCTTTTTGAGTGCTAAGTATATTTTACCCCAAAAAATGAAAATTGCAAGCCCTTTTTTAAAAAAATTAGGATTTTTTTTAGCCGTCAGCTGTCAGCGGTCAGCGGTCAGCCGTCAGAGGTCAGCTGTTTTCCGAGAAGCCTTTCTGTATTTCTTTACAAGAAAGCGGCTGCGTCGCAGCGCAGAGCGCTTTCGTATTCGCCATTGCCGTCGCCCGCAGGGCGAAATCGGCAGGCGTTATAATCTTTTTATTTGACAGGAAACGAGAAGTTTCCTGTTAAATAAAAAAACAGCGGCAGGATCGATCCTGCCGCTGTTTTTTTACGGATTGCCGCCTGCAATCACCGTTTTTGATTGTCTGCCTTCGTCCCAGAAGATCTGAACGGTTACGGGACGGTCGGAACGGATCTCGACCTGCGGCTCTTCGGAGACGGAATCGCGCGCGCCGCACATCAGCGAGAGCGTCGCGTCTGTGCCGAAGGGGTAGCGTTCCACACCGAAGCGGTCTTTAAGATCGATGTTCCAGCGGATCGTATTGCTGCCGGCGTCCGGTTTGATCCCGAAGACGTATTCGAACAGCACGGTAATGGGGACTACGCCTGTCCAGCCAACAAAATTCGCGTGCGAAACGCCGCCCTGCCGCGGCTCGCCGTTGGCGTCCGGCATCGGCGCGTAGTTCTCAAAGACCGTACCGGTCTTGTTGAAGACTGAGACCACGTTCTGTAGGTAATTCAGGCCGATCTTGTGCGAGAGCTGATATCTGCCGTACTGATCGAGACCTCTGAGCACCATATAATTCGTCGGCGCCCAAACGCCGCCGCACCAGTAGCCGCCGCTCGCGTCGAACGCGGGGTGATCGGCGGAAAGCACAGGCAGCATACAGGGCGTGGCGAACTCGTTTTCATTCGTCAGGTGCGCGATAAAGGAATCGGCGCGGTCTTCCGGAACCGCGTTCGCGAGGAGCGCCCAATATGCGCCGAGGTGTTTGACGTAATTAAAGCTGCCGTCCTTCCACACATCGTAGTAGAAGGCGGTCTTTTCGTCCCAAAGGCGGTCGTTGACTACCGTCATCAAATGATCGCGTTCCGCCTCCAGCCCCTTAACGTCTGCTTCGCGCCCCAGCACCTTTGCCATTTCGATGAGCACACGGCAGTCGAGCAGCGCCTGCATACAGGCGTCGTTCCAGATCATGTGGCCGTTAGAGAAGCTGACGTGATAACCGGGCTGGAGCCTCGGCAAATTATCCATGCCGCAGCCGAAGCCGCTGGACCAGTAGGTCCCGTCCGGCCAGGTATGAAATTCCTGCAGCCATTCGTGATACGCCATCAGGCAGGGGAACACCTTGCGAAGACGCTCGGTATCGCCGAAATTTCTGTAGTACTCCCATTCGCACCAGGACATGATCTCGGGGCCGGTGGAGGCGGGATCGAAGCGCGTAAAGCGCTCTTTGCAGGTATCCTGCTCCATATCCCGGCAGATATAGCCGTCATTGTACTGATGCGAGTAGAAGTTGTCGAGCGTTCCCTGAAAATTGAAGGACCGCGCGCCGTATTTACCGAACATCAGGATAAATACGGAATCCCACATGAAGAGATTGCCGTCAAACGCTGTATCGATGTAGTTCGATACGAAACCGGAAAAAGCGGAAGGCCGTTTCAGATTCCCGAACGCGATCTCCCAGGTCTTGTAATAGCAGTCGATCGCGTCGTCGTGGCCCTCCCAAACGGGCTGCGGGAGTTTGTCGCGTTCTTTTTCGTATACCGGCAGCTTCGCGATCTCACGCTTTTGAGAGATGAATTCGTTCTCAAGGGCAAAACGGTTCTCGGTGATGGTCATCTCATGGTTCGGGTTGTTTTCGCCTGTTGAGGCGCGGTTGAGCGTAAACGCAAGCGTCAGACACATGCTGACAAAAAAGGCGACGACAGTTTTGAACATTGGATCCTCCTTTCAGCGCTCAGTAAAAACAGATCAATTCCTGATCAGGCCGAAAAGCTGCGTAAAGAAGTTGAATACCAGCTTGAAAAAAGCCATGATATCGGCGCAGAAACTCTCGGTATTCCGACCGATAAAGTCGGTCGCGTTCGGATATTTGAAGTGTACGGGGGCCCATGCGCAGATATCCGCTTCGGGAATGAGCTCGGCAAGGTTTTTGGAGAGATCTCTGCGGATCGCGGGATCGGGGGAGTGACATACGGTGCAGCGCCCGTATTCATCGTACTGATGCGGCAGCACGCAGGAATTGGCTCTGTAATAACGCGGGGTGCGCACGAGCGTCCAGAGGATCTGCGTTACGCCCTCTTCGAGCGTTGCGCGGGTGATCTCGCCGTTGTCGATCGCTTCATAGATCCGGTTGACGTCGCAGTGATCGTAGGGCGTATGCACGTTGTTGGAGGCGTTGATCTCGCGGATCTCGTTCTTTCCGTTGCCCCAGTCGGTGGTGATAAAGCCCTCGTAGCCCCACTCGCCGCGCACGATGCCCCTGAGCAGGTCCGCGTTTTCTGAGGTGGGAAGGCCGTTCATCACATTATAGGAGGTCATGATCCCTTCCGCGTGCCCCTCTTTGATCCCCATCTCAAAGGGCTTCAGATAAATCTCTCTGAGCGCGCGTTCAGAAACCTGCGAATCGCTCCATAGCTTGTTCGCCTCTTTTTCATTGCAGATCATGTGCTTGATGCAGACGGCGACGCCGTTGCGCTGAACGGCTTTGATGATGATGGTCGCCATTCTGCCGGTCACATACGGATCCTCGGAATAATACTCCAGATTTCTGCCCGCGAGGGGGTTGCGGCGCATATTTACGGGCGGGCCGAGCCACATGCCGACGTTGTTTTTATAAAGCTCTGTGCCGAGCAGAAGCCCGAAAGCCTGTATCAGATCGTCGTTCCACGTAGAGGCGAGGATCGCGTTGCAGGGGTAGGCGGTCCCCATAAAGCAGAGTCCCATGCCGCCGTCGCCCTGTGAGAAGCGGTTGAGTCCGTATTTCATGCAGAGCGCGTCGGAACAGCCCACCTGATTCTGTTCGTAAGAGACAAAGAAGGTCGCAAGTTCTTTGTCGCTCCACTGAGCCAGGTATTCATCCATCGTCATTGTGCCGAATACCACCTCAGACAGGCGGCGGCCGACGAGAACGGGGCTTTTTTCCACGCTCGATTTCGGCGTTTCGGTATGCACGAAATTCTGTGCGCTCTCACGAACCGGCAGCGTTTCGTAGCTGCCGTCGGCAAGGATCCGTTTTTCAAGATTTGTGGGGCAGAGGGAAGAAAGGCGCTCGATCACCGTCAGGTCGTTCAGCGTTGCTTTTCCGGCTTCTTCCACGCCGCGTACGGAATTGCCGACGAGGAACCGGTAGTCTCCCGCTTCCAGAACAAAGCAGGAGGGATTGCCGGTCTTGCCGAGATCGTCAAAGGAGGCGAGGTCCTTCATTTCGGCGGAAAGCGACAGCGTCTGTGATTCGCCCGGGGCGAGGGTTTTTGTCTTCGCGTAATCACAGAGCGATTTCGCCGCTTTGCCGAGTACGCCCTGCGGGGCCTGAACGTACATCTGCACCACTTCTTTGCCCGCCGTATCTCCCGTGTTGGTCACAACGGCGCTGACTGTGACCTTGTCGCCGTCAAACGCGAAGTCTTTCGTTTCGATGCTGAACGAGGTATAGGAAAGCCCGTAACCGAATTCGTAGTTTACTCTGTCGTAAGCGGGGTCGAAGGTTTCAAACCAGCGGTAGCCTACAAAAATATCCTCGGTATACGCCTGATTGTTCTCGCTCCATCCTGCCGTGGAGGGGTAGTCCGTAAGATCCTTTGCCCAGGTATCGTTCGTTTTGCCGGAGGGAGATACCCGGCCGAGCAGTACGTCCGCAATGCTGAGGCCCCCCTGCATGCCGGTGTAGCCGACGTAGAGGACCGCGTCCACATGGATCCCGTCGATCTCATCCTTCGCCCAGGAGGTGTCGATAACAGAGGGCGTATTGAGTACGACCACGACCTTGTCGAAAGAAGATGTGAGCTGACGCAACAGGGTTTTCTCGTTCTCTCGCAGATACCAGTCGCCGCGCGCTACGTCGAACGCTTCGCCGCCCCAGCGGCTGAAAAAGCAGATCGCAGTACCGGCGTTCGCCGCGGCTTTGTTCACCTCTTCATCTGTGGGGACGTAGGTCTGACCATCAAGAAGCCCGGCGGCGTAGCGGTCGCTTACAGCGTGATACAGGCGGATTTCACCTGCCGCCTCGGCGGCCTCAAGCGCGTCAAGCGGATCGATCTGCTTGTCGCCGAAATCGCCTGCCTGCGATTCGGAACCGTATCCATAAGGGATATAACCGCGTTTATTCCAGAAATCCTCATCCTTGGGGCCCATGCGCTGCGCCTCGCCAAAGAGCGCGACGGCGGCTCCCTTGGCGATCGGCAGCGCTGCGTTATCGTTCTTAAGCAGAACAATGCCCTCATCGCCGATCACACGGGCGACTTTCTGTCCTTCACTGTAGTACAAAGCGCCCGCGCTGAAGGAGAAGCACAGTACACTGCACAACAGAAGTGATAGGGTCAACAGAATGGATATCGCTTTTTTCTTCATTTTTTAGCCTCCTCGCTGATTTTGCTGTTATGATTCTTCAGTACGAAAACGTGAACAAGACAAGATCGGGGTAATCCGCTTCGGTAACCTCCGTGCTCTGATCGACGAGCCCTATCTCCCGGAGAATCAAAGAGAAATCGCCGGTCCGGCTCCGTTTTCCGGGCGCGAATCGGTGAACTCCGGTTCTTCGCAGGGGATCTCCTCGGGAAAGCTGAGCAGGATCTCCGCGCGCCAGACGCAGAGGCCGAAGGCGTTTCGGGCAGCAGGATGAAGCTCCCCCCGCCGTCGGCCGGGAAAAAGACCTCCGGTCAGGTTTCCGCCGCGCCCGGCAGCAGGTCTGTCGGCAGACAGAGCGACAAGAAAGCGGCTGCGCCGCAGCGCAGAGCGCTTTCGTATTCGCCATTGCCGTCGCCCGCAGGGCGAAATCGGCAGGCGTTATAATC
>CADBOC010000084.1 GCA_902796175.1 Oscillospiraceae bacterium
GCCGCAGAGGGCGTCTACGCTCTCCTCCGCGATCAGGTTCGTGGAGCGCGCGCCGGTCTCGCGGATGATGGAGCGCAGCCGGTCGGGATTTTCGAGCATGGGGCAGGGGCGCAGGTGGTTGTCGTTGAAGGGCTGGCCGCGGCGGTACGCCATAAAGAGGGGACTCTGCAGCGCCTCAAGCAGCGTATGCGTGCGGATGTTCGAGTCCGAAAAATGAATGAAGACGCACGGCTCGATGTCGCCGGCGGAATTGACGTGGAAGTAGTTGCGCCCGCCCGCGATGCAGCCGCCGACGTATTCGCCGTCGTCCTGAAAATCGACGACCATCAGGGGTTTGCCGGTCGCCGAATTACGCATTTTGCGCAGCCAGAAATAGATCGTTTTGCGCTGGGCGGGGGTGGGGATCAGCTCCGGGTCCGCCGTATGGCCGACAGGCATGTAGTTGAAATACCAGGCGTATTTCACGCCGAGGCCGATCATGCGGTCGACGAATTCGTCTGAGATCACATAATCGAAATTCTGCCGCGTGTAGCAGACGGAGATGCCGTAGAGCAGGCGGTGTTTTTTGAGCGTTTCCATCGCCTGCACCGTTCTGGCGTACGCCCCCTCGCCCCGGCGGGCGTCGTTGGTGGCTTCGCTCCCCTCCACGCTCAAAGCGAAGGCGAGGTTGCCGGCCTTCAGCGCGCGCTCGCAGAGTTTGTCGTCGATCAGCGTGCCGTTGGTGTAGGTCATAAAGAAGCAGTCGGGGTTTTCTTCGCAGAGCGTGAGCACGTCGTCGGCGCGGATGAGCGGCTCGCCGCCCGTGAGCATATAGGTATGCGTGCCGAGCTCCCTGCCCTGCGATACGATGCCGCGCATCTCATCGAGCGAAAGACTCTGGCGGTGGCCGTATTCGGCCGCCCAGCAGCCCTTGCAGCGCAGGTTGCAGGCGCTGGTGGGATCGAAAAGGATCACCCAGGGGATGTTGCATCCGTATTTTTCACGGTTGGCCCGTACCTCTTTGGTGCCGAAGTAGCCCGCTTCGATGCCGAGCGTGAGCAGAATGTGCTTCACGACGCCGCGGTCCACGTCGCTGAGGATCCCCTTTGCGAGACGGGTATAAATATTATCCGGATCCGCCGCGCTTTTCTTCATGCGGGCGAAATTCTCTTTTGGAAAGAGGTGGTCGCCGATCAGCTTTTCGGCGTAATCGAGGATCCTGACAAAGCCGCCCTCGGGATCGCGGTCGATCATACGGAAGATCCCGTCCAGCGCGGCGGAGGCGGCGGTCATCACGACTTTCTTTTTTACGTTTACGGACATATCGAAGCTCCTAACCGAAACCGTGCGGCGGTGGCCCGCACTTTTCTGATTTTATAGTATAGCATTTCTCTTAAAAAAAGTAAAGAGTACGATTTAAAAGGTATCACTTATTTTCCGTTTTTTCCGTCGTTTGTAATTCTTGAACGCAATTCCGTCATTTTTCAGACTTGTTTCCGTCGGCGGATTATGATACGATAGAAAAAGAAAAGACAAAAGACGAAAGGACCGTTTACCGGAATGCGAACAAGCTATAAGACCGCGCTGCTCTTCGCGGCGCTCATCGGGCTGATGCTGCTCTTTGCAGCCCCTGCCTCTGCCGCTGCGAACGCCGAGGCGGCGATCGCGGCCCTGAAAACGCCGGACGGAGAGATCGTTGGTATCTCGAACGGCGGCGAAAGCCGGAACGCGCCGGAGCAATCTGAGGCGGCGATCGAGGCCGCGGCCAAAACGGGGATCGGCCTTGTAAAAGCCGAGATCAGCCTGACCAAAGACGGCGTGCCCGTACTGCTCAGGCACAACGCCGCCAGGCGCATGCTGGGGCTGCCGACGGAAAACACCGGCGACTATACGCTGGAGGAGCTGCAGGCGAAGGGGCTGAGAAACCGCGCCGGCGGCAAAATGAACCCCGAGACGGATCAGCGCGTGCTGACTCTGCCGCAGTTCCTGGAGCTGACCGGCAAACTCGACGTCGGCGCCGTGATCGCCGTTGACGCTGAGAACGCCGAAAAAGCCGCCGAAGCGATCCGCTCGGCGAACGCGGCCGGGCGCGCGGCGCTTATGCTGACAGGCAAAGCAAAAGCCGTCAAAACAGCGGCGGCCTCTTTCGCCGGCGAAATCACCGTACTCGCTTCGCACCGTTCCAACGTGATCTTCGACGTGACCGGCTTCGCGAAGGCCATGGCGGCCGCGGGGGCGGCCGGCGTGAACTGGCAGACGACGAACCGCTACGGCGTGGTATGGTACCCCTCCGTCGTCGCAAAAACCTCCAAATCGACGCGCGCCGTCGCGGATACCTCCGAACCGGAGACCTGCGGCGCGAGGACCGACGCCGTAAAATGGTGGGACGATCTGATCTCCCGCGGTTATTCCGTGATCATAACCGACGACGCCGAACGCTTCGCCGAATACCTCGCCGAAACAAAAACGGCCAGAGAACGCCTTCAGGCCCTGGCGGACGGGATCCGAACCGAATGGCAGGCGCCCGCCTTCCGCGACGCGCTCAGCGATTACAAAAAAGCGTATACCGACGCGCTCACACAAGCAGAAACGCTGCTCTCTGACCCCTCCTCCGCCTGCAGGGACTTAAACGACTGCTACGCGGATCTCACCCGCGCAAAGGATGAGATCGACCGGCATTACGAGGCGCTCGAAGACGGAACCGCGGAACGCGCCGTCACCCTGCCGCGCATTCTGCTCTGCGCCGCCGCGGCAGCCGCGGTCGCGCTCGTGCAGATCTACTTCTACAAAAAGAGAAAAACGGCCTGAAGACCGGGGGGCTCTCTCCATCAACCATTCCGCAGAAAGGCAGGTGCTTCCATGCTACCCGTTTTGTTTGTTCTTGTTTTCATCGCGATCAACGTGATCGATCCGTTTTATGTGCGGGCGCAGCGCGACGGGCCTACATGGCGTTCCCTCGCGCTCAAAATGGCGGCCGCCACCGGCTACCTGATCACGGCGGGGATCGCGACGCTGTACGCGAAAAACACAGGGACGTTCGCCAGAACCATGCTGGCGGCATTCCTTCTGTGCTGGATCGGCGACCTGTTTCTGCACCTGTGGCAGACGAAGGTCTTCCCCGCGATCGGATTTCTGGGCTTTCTCTCCTCCCACTTCTGCTTCATCGCGGCGTTCTGGGGCGTGATCCGCGCGCTGGATCCCGAACGTCCTTTTTTCACCGTCGCGGAATGCGCCGCCGTCGCCGCGTTCGACGTGTTCTTTCTGATCTTTTCCAAGGCGATCGGCACAAAGATCGGCGGCGCGCTGATCGCGCCCATCTTACTCTACGCCACCGTGATCACGACCATGCTCTGCAAGGCGGCGGTCATGGGCGTGCTCTGGGCGAAGACCGGCGGCGCGTGGGCGGTATTCGCATGTGTGCTCGCGATCGCGGGCGCGGCGCTCTTCGTCGCCTCCGATTTTTCCATCGCCGTATTGATGTTCAACGAGAAGTACAAAAAACACTACGCGCTGAAGCTCTTTAATATGACCACCTATTTTCTGGCGGTCCCCACGCTCTCGGCGCTGCTCTTCTTTATCCGGTGACGAAAATGACGGCTGTTTTTATGATCGGAAACGGCGGCGGCGTGAGCCTCTTCGGCCGCCCCGTCAGCCGCGACATCTTTGTATTTGAGGACCTTGCCGCCCTTGCGGGGGAACGGGAGCTGATCGCCCGTCCCGGCGCGGCGGCGCTGTTTTCCGGCGTGCGGGCGCGCCTGACGCTGCTGCCGGATCCGGAAAAGGCCGAAATACCCGACGCGTTCGTGCTGTTCGACGCCGCCGTTCCGGCGGACCTCGGCCGCTTTGACCGCGTGACGCTCTACCGCTGGAACCGGGATTACCCGGCGGACGTTTTCTTTGACGAAAAAGCGCTCACAGCCGGCTTTACAAAAACAGAGACCTCGGAATTTCCGGGCAATTCCCACCCGAGGGTCACAAGGGAGATCTATGAACGTGTATAAAATAAAACGCCGTATTTTCACTTTTCTGCTTTCGGTCCTGCTTCTGCTGCCGCTGCTTTCAGCCGTTCCCGCTTCGGCGGCCGAAGCCGGCTTTTCTTACGGTCTGATCCCTGCCTACGCGGGTTCGCCCTTCGCGCCGGTGAACGGCGGCGAGCCGTATTTCAGCCTCTCGGATTACTCCGGCGAAGCGTTCGAGGATTACGGCGAGCTCGACGCTCTCGGCAGGTGCGCCGCCGTTACGGCCTGTCTCGGCGTTGAAACCATGCCGACGGGCAAACGCGGCGAGATCGGCAGCGTTAAACCGACCGGCTGGCAGACGGTGAAATATGACGTTGTGGAGGGAAAATACCTCTACAACCGCTGCCACCTGATCGGCTGGCAGCTCTCCGCCGAGAACGCGAACCGAAGGAACCTTATCACAGGAACGCGCTATCTGAACACGGCGGGGATGCTGCCCTTTGAGAACATGACGGCGGACTACATCAAAGAGACGGGCGGTCACGTTCTTTACCGCGTAACGCCGGTCTTTCTCGGAGACGACCTGCTCGCGAGAGGCGTGCTGATGGAAGCCGAAAGCGTGGAGGACGGCGGCGAGGGTCTCAGCTTCTGCGTATTCTGCTACAACGTGCAGCCCGGGATAGACATTGATTACGCGACCGGGGAAAGCCGCCTTGCCGAAGAAGGACCGGTCCCCGGGCCGGAGCCCGGCCCGGGCAAAGCGGCGCATATCATCAACGCAAACACCGGCGTCTTTCATCTGCCGGACTGCGCGAGCGTACAGGCGATGAAAGAGAAAAACAAACAGGAAACGGACCTTGACGCCGCTTCGCTGATCGAGGCGGGGTATAAGCCCTGCTCCCGCTGCCGCCCGGACCTCGCCGCGCCTCAGTCGCCCGGCGAAAACGAACCGCAGCCCCCCGCTTCTGCGCGGCTTCGGGGCGACGCGGACGGCGACGGCGCCGTCACGGCCGCGGACGCCCGCCTGACCCTGCGCGCCGCCGTGGGGCTCGAAACCTATTCGGGGGAACAGAGCGCCGCCTGCGACATGGACGGCGACAGCGCCGTCACCGCCGCAGACGCCCGCCTGATCCTGCGCCTTGCCGTCGGCATCGCGGCGTAATCGGAAACAAACGAAGGGCGGCCGGCGCGATAAGCATATCCTCGGCCGCCGTAAAAAATTTTTTGCTTGCATTTTGTATTAGCCTGTGCTATCATATAAAAAAAGAATAAGCCATATCGGGATACGGTTTGAAAAGTTGTTAGCTGAGTAGATGTAAAAAGGAATCCGGTTCGAATCCGGAGCAACCGCCATTTCTGTATTTGACGACCGGCACAAACGGGCATACGCCTGCCGCGCACCTTTGGGGGACGTCGGCCGGGCGCGCCGTTTTTCGTCGTCTTAAGTCAGAAGCCTGCCGTATTCCGCGGAGAGCGTAACCTTTGGCGTGAAGCGCGCAACCGTTCAGACGGCACCTTTTCGGTGTACGTCCGGTTTGCGCGTTTTTTGTTTTTACGGCGGCGCTCCCCCGCTTTTTTCAGAAACGGAAGGGAGGGGCATTATCTGATGGCGAAAAAAGCAGACGTATCCGCACGGCGGAACGGGTACGTTACCATATCTGAAAGGAAGAACCGTGATGCGAACCATGAACCGTTTTGTCTCGCTTTCCCTCTGTCTTTTGATGCTGCTTGCCTCAATACCGCTTTCCGCCGCCGCGGCGGGGCCGCTTACGATCGGCACGGCGGATGAATTCCGCGCCTTTGTGAACGGCGACGCGGCCGCCGACGCCGTGCTCACCGCGGATATCGACCTCGGCGAATGGACCACCGCCTTTACTGACGGCTATTCCGGTACGTTGGACGGCGCCGGGCACAGTGTGACCTACACAAAAACGAACCCCGCGGGGAACTTTCACTCGCTGATCAAGATCCTGAACGCAGACGGCGCAATCAAAAACCTGACGGTCAAAGGCTCCATGACCTTTACTGCGGCGCGCACCTACAACGCCCCCTTCGTTTACGAAAACCACGGTCTGATCGAGAACTGCGTGAATGAAATGACCGTCTCGCACAGCGGAACGAAGAACTGCCAGTACTGCGCCGGCTTTGCCGCGAAAAACTACGGCACGGTCAGCGGCTGCGTGAACAACGCCGATATCACCGTCCGCAATTACGCCGGCGGCGTCGTCGCCCAGAACCTGGGCGGCACGGTGACGGGCTGCCGGAACAACGGGAAGATCACCGCGACGAACGCGGCGGGTTACGCCGGCGGCGTCGTCGCCGCCGTCGGCGCCGCGACGAGCGCAGACCGCAATCTGATCGAAGCCTGCGTGAACGCCGGGGATGTGACCGGCGGCAGCGGCGATTACGGATTTGCCGGCGGTATCGTCGGGCAGGTGAACGTCGCATCGAGCTACAACACCTACGACGGGCATCCCACTCTTACCGTTAAGGGCTGCGCCTCTTCCGGCGCGCTTTCGGCCGGCGGCGGCACGGACGAATTCGTCGCGAAAAACAACAACCCAGATAACTGCCCCGTAACGATCGAGGCGGGCGCGCCGGCGCATACGCACACCTACGACGCGGGAGAGGTCACAAAGGACCCGACCTGCGTCGAGGCCGGTAT
The DNA here is from genome assembly GCA_902796175.1 of Oscillospiraceae bacterium. Classification (GTDB taxonomy): domain Bacteria; phylum Bacillota; class Clostridia; order Oscillospirales; family Acutalibacteraceae; genus RUG806. The sequence goes on from CADBOC010000084.1 coordinate 6,604, forward strand.
AAAGACCTTTACCTGCACCTCCTGCGACGAAACGGCGGAGGGCCATACCTACACCGAGCCCATCGCCCCGACGGGCATACATACCCCCGGCGAATGGACGGAGGAGACGATCGACGGCGAAGCGCTGCTCGTCAAACGCTGCGCCGTCTGCGGGAACATAACGGCGAAAAAATCCGCCGCAGCCGCCGCGACGCTGCAGAACGCCCTGGCAGCTCTGAATGAAAGCTGGTTCAAACCCGACCCCGTCTTCGGCCGTGATACGAACGTGGCCCGGATGGTAGAAAACAAGCTGAACGAGCTCGGCTACGAAGGCATTGCCGTCTCGGTGCAGAGCGCCGAGAACCCGGCCGACGGCGCCGCCGCGATCGCCCAGGATGGGACCGTGACCTTCTTTTACGCCGACCCGGCCGTATGGCGCGCCATGTACTTCAGCAGCATCCCCGTCGTGTTCTCTCTGAAGCTGGAGGACGCGGAGGAGACCTGGGAGAAGAACGCCGTCGTCCGCTGGGATGCGGAAAAGGCAAAGGCTGCGATCGAAGCGCAGGTCGTCTCCCGCGTGACGGAAGATCTGCTGCGGGGCGATAACAGCTCCCTTTCCGAAGTGACGGGCGATCTTACGCTGCCGAGGGCCGTAACGGACGACGAGGGCGAAGCCGTACTCTGGAGCCTGATCACCTGGGAGAGCGGCGACGAAGCCGTGATCGCGGTGGATGATTCCGCCCAGGGCAGCGCCGACACGCTCTTCGCCCCCTATATAGGCAAGGTGAAACGCTCGATGGAGGATAAGACCGTTACGCTCACCGCGCGCTACAGCTTTCAGAAGACCGCCTACGACGAGGCCCCGATCACACTCGAAAAGACCTACACGGTAACGGTAAAGGGCATGGGAGACGAGCTGCTCGACAAAATGCAGCGGGAACTGGATGAAAACTATCTTGCCGAAAAGCTGACCTACATCGGCAGCAAGGCCCCCGTCGATCCCGCCGCCGTCACCGACGACATTCAGCTGCTGCTGCCGCGCACGAGCGGGATCGAGGACCCGAACGACTACACCTTTACCGTGGAGACGGACTCCCCTTACGCCGCCGTCAACACCGCCAGACTCAACATACTGCGCCCCCTGCCCGGCGAAGCCCCGGCTGAGGTGACCCTCACCGTGACCATGGCGCACAGGCAGTACGACTACCGCGTACAGAAGACCGTAACGCTCACCGTAAAGCCGCTGGAGGAGGCGGAGATCGCCGCCCGAAACGACCTGATGGCGCGTGTAAAAGCCGCGCTCTTCGAGGGCCTGAACAACGGCGCAAACGAAAGCGCCGACGCCGTAACGGAAAGCCTTTCCCCCTTCATCGAGGCGCGGACCGACGAAGACGGCGGTCTGATCTGGATCCGCAATGTACGCGAGACGAACGGAGACGGGATCGTGACCGTCAGCGTGGACCCCGCCCGCCCCTCGGAGCAATGGGACCGCTTCCGTTCCTCTGCCCCCGCCGTGCTCTCTCATGAGACGCTGCTGCTGACCCGTCCCGAAGCGGATACGCCCGTCGACCTTACGCTCTGCCTGTCCGACGCCCGATTCGCCCGCTACGCCGAGGCGTACCCGGACGACCCGCGTTTTGCGGAGCTGAACAGACAGACCGTCACGCTCTCGCTCACCGTAAAGGGAACGAAGCCCGCAGAAACGCCGGAGGAGCCCGGCGAAGAAGAGCCCGCCGGTACGGAGCTCTGCCCGTTCTGCGGAAACGCCCACGGGGGCTTCTTCGGCAGACTGATCGCATTTTTCCACCGCGCGCTCCTCTTCTTCAGAAACCTGAAGGATAAGATCTGCTGACCCCGATCGCTTCACTCCTATTTTATAATGCGCCGCCCCCGGGAAGTCTCCTTCCCGGGGGCGGCGCGAGCTTTGCGGCATGCTGCCCGCTGTGATCATCCGCTCTCAGACGTCTCCTTTTTCAGCCGGACGCTGGCGGTAA
>CADBOC010000085.1 GCA_902796175.1 Oscillospiraceae bacterium
ATGGACGCCATCAAGACCAAGGAGATCGTAAAGGTCCTCTCCGCCCTTAAAACCGGCAAAAAGACCCTGATCGTTCTCCCCGTGAAGGACGACGTCGTTTACCGCAGCGCCCGCAACATCGCCGGCGTTCAGACGACCCTCGTAGGTTCGCTGAACGTATACGACGTTCTGAACTGCGATACGCTCGTCGTTCTGGCGGACGCCGTTAAGATGATCGAGGAGGTATATGCGTAATGAGTAAGTTTGCACAGGATATCATCCTGAAGCCCGTCGTGACCGAGGAGAGCATGCTCGGCACCGCGCTGAAAAAATATACCTTCATCGTGGCGAAGGGCGCCAACAAGATCGAGATCGCGAAGGCCGTCGCCGAGCTTTTCGGCGTTGAGGTCGAGAGCGTGAACACCATGAACGTGCGCGGGCATCTGCGCCGCTACGGCCGCTTTGAGGGCTACAAGCCCGGCTACAAGAAGGCCATCGTCACCCTGACGGAAGCCTCCAAGACCATCGAGTTCTTCGACGGCATGTTTTAACAGACTGCCCGCAGCGTGACGTATGGCTAAAGCCTGGCCGCTAAACGCCGCGGGGCTGCAGTTACCAAATACAGAAAGGTGAGTAACTACTATGGCTATCAAAGTTTACAAGCCGACCACGAACGGCAGACGCAACATGTCTACCACGGATTATTCCAAGCTTTCGAAGGTCGCGCCCGAAAGAAGCCTGCTGGAGCCCGTCAAGAAGAACGCCGGCAGAAACAGCTACGGCCGCATCACCGTCCGCCATCAGGGCGGCGGCAACCGTAAAAAATACCGCGTGATCGATTTCAAGCGCCAGAAGCTCGATATGCCCGCAACCGTGCTGACGCTCGAATACGACCCCAACCGCTCCGCCTTCATCGCGCTCATCCTGTATGAGGACGGCGTTAAGAACTACATCCTCGCCCCCTCGGGCCTCTCGGTAGGCGACACCATCGTCGCGGGCGCCGGCGCCGATATCAAGGTCGGCAACGCCCTGCCCCTCGCGAACATCCCCACCGGTACCTTCGTGCACAACGTGGAGCTCTACCCCGGCAGAGGCGGCCAGCTTGCCCGCTCCGCCGGCAACGCCGCCCAGCTGATGGCGAAGGAGGGCCGCCTCGCCCTTCTGCGTCTCCCCTCCGGCGAGCTCAGGAACGTCCCCGTGACCTGCATGGCCACCATCGGCACCGTGAGCAACGAAGACCACATCAACGTCAAGATCGGCAAAGCCGGCCGCACCCGCCATATGGGCGTCCGTCCCACCGTACGCGGTTCCGTCATGAACCCCTGCGACCATCCCCACGGCGGCGGCGAAGGCAAGTCCCCCATCGGCCGTCCCGGCCCTGTTACCCCCTGGGGCAAGCCCGCTCTCGGCTACAAGACCCGCAAAAAGCACAAGAGCTCCGATAAGCTGATTGTGAAGCGGATCAACGATAAGTAAACGGAAAGGAGAGATCATTCATGGGCAGAAGCGTAAAGAAAGGACCCTTCGTACAGCCGAAGCTGCTTGCGAGAGTCGTTGAAATGAATAAGAAGGGCGAAAAGATCGTCCTGAAAACCTGGAGCCGCAGCTCCACGATCTTCCCTGAGTTTGTCGGTCACACCTTTGCCGTTCACGACGGACGCAAGCACGTTCCGGTGTACGTAACCGAGGATATGGTCGGCCACAAGCTGGGCGAATTCGCCCCCACGCGTACCTTCAGAGGGCACGCCGGCAGCAAAACATCGAACAACGGTAAGTAAGCCGAAAGGAGTGCAGCAAAATGGAAGCAAGAGCTAAAGCGACTTACGAGCGTGTTGCCCCCCGTAAGGTGCAGATCGTGCTCGATCTGATCAGAAATAAGCCCGCGGACGAAGCGATGGCCATCCTGCGGTTCACCCCCAAGGCTGCCACCGAGCCGATCATGAAGGTGCTGAAATCCGCCATGGCGAACGCGGAGAACAACTTCGCGATGGACGTTTCCCGTCTCTACGTCGCCGAAGCCACCGTGAGCCAGGGCCCCACGCTCAAGCGCATCCGCCCCAGAGCGCACGGCAGAGCCTTCAGGATCAACAAGAAGACGTCTCACATCAACCTTGTGCTCAAGGAAAAAGAAGACTGACAGGGGAGGAGGAATTCAAACATGGGACAGAAGATCAATCCGACCGGTCTGAGGATCGGCGTTATCAAAGATTGGGAATCCCGCTGGTACGCGGATAAAGCCACCTTCGGCGACACCCTGATCTCCGACCACAAGGTGCGTACCTACCTGCTCAAGACGCTGAACTCCGCCGGCGTGCCGAAGGTAGAGATCGAGCGCGATCCCAAGCGCGTGCGCATCAACATCCACTGCGCGAAGCCCGGCATGGTCATCGGCAAGGGCGGCGCCGAGATCGAAAAGATCAAGGCC
>CADBOC010000086.1 GCA_902796175.1 Oscillospiraceae bacterium
CCCTGCCCGTAGCGCTTACCCGGGAAGAGGTTACCCGTAAACCTCTTCTTTGCGTCTGATCCGCTTCACAAGGATCAGATACACCGCGCTCTCAGCCAGAAAGGTAAGGATCCATGAAATCGCGTAGGAGAGATAGAGGATCTGAAGCGTATGCGTTTCGGGACGGGCAAAGACCGTAAAGATCCACAGAATGCGAAAGCCGCATACGCCCGCCACCGAGATGATCATGGGCACGAGCGAAGCGCCGAGGCCGCGAAGCGCCCCGGTCATCACGTCCATGATCCCGCAGAGGAAATAGGGCAGGCAGATGTAATTCATGCGCAGCGTGCCGTAGGCGATCGCCTCCGGCGAATCCGGGACGTAGATCCCGAGCAGGGGCTTTGCGAAAAGGCGGCCGAGCACCCCCAGAACGCCGCCGACGACCGTGACCGCGCCGAGACAGCTCAGCGTGATCTTACCGATGCGGCCGTAATTTTTCGCGCCGTAGTTCTGCCCCGTGAAGTTGAGCGCCGTCTGGTGCAGCGCGTTCATGGAGACGTAGACGAAGCCCTCTATGTTCCCGGCGGCGGCGTTGCCGGACATGGCGACCGCGCCGAAGGAATTGACGCCGCTTTGTATGATCACGTTCGAGATCGAAAAGAGCGAGCCCTGTATGCCCGCCGGCACGCCGATGCGCAGCATGCCGAGCAGCTCCTTTTTATAGATGCGCGTATCGCGCAGCCTGTAGCGGCAGGCGTCCTCGCGCCGCGTCAGCGCGATGAGCACCAGCGCGGCGGAAACGCACTGTGAGAGTGCCGTCGCAAGCCCCACGCCGGCCACGTTCATCTTCAGCGCGATCACGAAGAACAGGTTCAGGATCACGTTCACGACCCCCGCAGCCGAGAGATACAGCAGCGGCCCGCGCGTGTCGCCCGTGGCCCGCAGGATCGACGCGCCGAAATTATAGAGCATATTGGCGGTCATGCCGCAGAAATACAGGCGCATGTAAACGGAAGAAAGCCCCAGAACCTCCTCCGGCGTTTTCATCAACCGCAGAAAGGTCCCGGAGCCGAAAAGCCCTACAAGGGTCAGCAGTACGCCGCCGATCACGGCGGTGGGCACGGCGGTATGCACCGTGCGGCGGACGCTTTCGGCGTCCCCCGCGCCGACGCCCTGCGCGACAAGCACGCCGGCGCCGACCGAAAGCCCGATGAAGAGCGTGACGATCAGGTTGATGATGGAGCCGGTCGCGCCGACCGCCGCCACCGAAACGCTGCCGCAGAACTGCCCCACCACCACAAGATCCGCGGCGTTGAACAGCAGCTGCAGCACGCCGGAAAGGATGATCGGCACCGTGTAGGCGATCACGTTGCGAAGGATCGGTCCCTCCAGCATATCTTTTTTTGTACGTCCCATTTTGATGTTTCTTTCTTATCTCTTTTATTCCGTCCCGTACGGCCAGCCCGTCAGGCTGCCGAGGTCGTACACCCTTGTGTAGCCGAGCCGGAGCAGCGCTTCGGCGGCGATGCGGCTGCGTCTGCCGGTGCGGCAGTAAACGAGCACCGGCGTATCCTTCGAGCCGATCGCGGCGGCGGCGGAGTCGGCCGTAACCTCGTCATAGGGCAGCAGCACCGCCCCCGCGGCGTGACCTGTGATGAACTCCTCTTCGCTTCGCACGTCCAGCATTACGGCGGCCGGGGCTTCGTTCAGGATACGCCCGGCTGCGGTAAAATCGAGTTTTCTGTATTGGATCCGCGCGTCATGCGCCAGCATTTTTTTCACCCCGTCCTTACTCTATGCGAAACACGCCGACGCGTTCATCTTTCCCGGACCAGATCCATCACGATCTCGCCGGCGAGGATCAGCCCCGCCGCCGTCGGCACAAAGGGCAGGGAGCCCGGTACGGCGCGTTTGCCGGGGGAGGGCGCCTCGGCGCTCCCCCGCGGGATAAGCGGCTTTTCGGTGGAATAGACCACCTTGAGCTTTGTAACGCCGCGTCTGCGGCATTCGGCGCGCATCACGCGCGCCAAAGGATCCCCCGCCGTTTCGAACAGATCCGCCACGCGGAAGGCGGCCGGGTCCGTTTTGTTCCCCGCGCCCATGGCGCTGATCGCGGGCACGCCCGCCGCCTTCGCCCGCTCTATGATCGTAAGCTTGCCGGAAACGGTATCGATGCAGTCCGCCACATAATCGTAAAGAGAAAAATCGAAGCGGTCCGCCGTTTCGGGCAGCACAAAGACGCGGTGCTCCGTCACCCGGCAGGCGGGATTGATGCGGGCGACGCGTTCGGCCATCACGGCGGTCTTCGGCATGCCGACCGTATCCTCCAACGCGATGATCTGGCGGTTGATGTTCGAACGGCTCACCGTGTCGCTGTCGATCAGATCCAGCGCGCCGATCCCGGCCCGCGCCAGCGCCTCGGCGGCGCTGCCGCCTACGCCCCCGATCCCGAAAACGGCCACGCGGCAGTCAGCCAGCCGTTCGATCGCCTCTTCCCCCAGCAGCAGCGCGCTGCGGGAAAACCGTTCGTCCATACAGCTCCTCCTCTTTTCTCATTCTGTCTCCGCCGCGGAAAAACGCATGAATATCTCTCCGCTTTCAAGCGTCTTCCATAAAAACAGGCCGTCCTCCAGCGTCATGTACGAATGAGGGCTGCCGTTTTTCGGGATGGAGACCGAGCCGGGGTTCAGATATCGAAGCGCCCCGAACCGTTCGCAGGCGGGGACGTGCGTGTGACCGCACAACAGGATATCGCCGGGGCAAAGCGGCGGCGGCGTTTCGGGGTTATAACGGTGGCCGTGGGTCGCGTACAGCAGCCGCTCCCCCACCGGTATCACAGCGTAATCCGCCAGGATCGGAAAGGGCAGCACCGTCTGGTCCACCTCGGTATCGCAGTTGCCGCGCACGCAGAGCAGGCGGTCTTTATAGGCGGATAGCTGTTCGGTCACGCGTTTGGGGGCGTACCCCCGCGGCAGGTCGTTGCGCGGCCCGTGATACAGCAGATCCCCCAGCAGAAGAACGCGGCGAGCCGCCTCGGCCTCGATCCTTTCGCAGAGCCGTTCGGTATAATACGCGCTGCCGTGCAGGTCTGAAGCGATCAGTAGTTTCATGCCGGCGCCTCAGAAGCAGCGGGTCTTCCGCTCTTTCCGGCAGGCGGCTTCATTGCCGCAGCGGTAGCAGACCTCGTTTTCGCAGACGCCGTCCGCAAAAAAGCGGCTGAGATTCCGAACCGTCGTATCCGCAATGTTCCCGAGCGCCTCTTTGGTAAGGAAAGCCTGATGCGAGGTGACGATCACGTTCGGCATGGAGATCAGCCGCGCGAGAACGTCGTCTGAAAGGATATGGCCCGACAGATCGCGGAAGAACAGGTCGCTCTCCTCTTCGTAGACGTCGAGACACGCGGCGCCGATCTGCCTCGCCTTGATGCCCTCAAGCAGCGCCTCCGCGTCGATCAGCGCGCCGCGGGAGGTGTTGAGCAGCACGACGCCCTTCTTCATTTTCGCGATCGCGTCGGCGTCGATCATATGATAGGTCTCCTCCGTCAGCGGGCAATGAAGAGAGATGATATCGCTTTCGGCGAAGAGCGTTTCGAGCGGAACATAGTCGATCCCCGAACCGGGGGCGGGGAATTTGTCGTAAGCGAGCACCCGCATGCCGAAGCCGCGGCAGATATCGATGAAGATCCTGCCGATCTTGCCGGTGCCGACCACGCCCACGGTTTTGCCGTGCAGATCGAAGCCCGTAAATCCGTTCAGAGAGAAGTTGAAATCCCGCGTGCGGATATACGCCTTGTGGATGCGCCGCACGCTCGTCAAAAGCAGCGCCATGGCGTGCTCCGCCACGGCGTAGGGCGAATACGCCGGCACCCGCAGCACATGCAGACGGCCGTAGGCGGCGGCCAGATCCACGTTGTTGTAGCCCGCCGAGCGCAGCGCCAGCACCTTTATGCCGAATGAGACCAGCCGGTCGATCACTTCGGCGTTCACGTCGTCGTTCACAAAGGCGCAGACGGCGTCGGCCCCTTCGGCAAGCGAAACGGTATCGGCAGTGAGACGGGTCTCATAAAAGCGGAATGAGATCCCGTTTTGGGCTCCCGCGCGCTCAAACGACGCGCGGTCGTATTCTTTGGTATCGAAGAACGCGACTGTCATCTGTCTTTATCCTCCCATTGCGCGTATTTGTCTATATTATATCACGATCCCCTTAAAAAACCATCGTCTGCCCCGCCGAAAAACAGCGCTCTGTTCCTTTCTTTTTGTGCAAAAATACAGCCCGGACCTTGCCATTTTGCCGAAAGAAATATATAATAAGAATACGGTTACGGCTGCCGGAGCCGAATCATGGATATATAAAGGAGGGGCTTTTCATGCCGCCGATCATGTGGATCCTGTTCGCCGCGCTCGGCGCGGTACTGCTGCTGTTCGCGTTCTGCGCCCTGCGCGCCGCGCGGCTCAAAGAAAAAAAGGCGGAGCAAAC
>CADBOC010000087.1 GCA_902796175.1 Oscillospiraceae bacterium
CACTCTCTGCCTGCCGCTCTCTCACAGAGAGGATAGGATCTCCGCGCCCCTGCCGCGAAGCCACAAAATGAGCGCCGCCGCCGCCGCCGCAAACGCGAGGCAGAAGATCCCCATCCATGCGGCCGCGCCGATAAAATGCCCGAACAGAATGTATCCGCCGCCCATCAGAACGGGGAATACCCAGCTGGTAAAGGTCGTGATCATCACGCTGCCGCTCTGCTTGATCGGCACCGTCTCGTTCGTCCAGGCAAGATTCGGCATCCTGACCCCCCAGAACAGACCGAACGCGGCCTCGAATACGCCGAAGATCAGACATACCGCGCTCAGCGAGGCGCCTGCCGCAGCGCCGGGCCGAAGACGGATCACAGCGCAGATCAGGCAGAAGACCGTCGGAACGAGCGTGAGCAGGATCTGCAGACGCAGCTTTGCGAGCAGAACGGCAAAGGGCTTTACAGGCAGCGACTGAACGAGCCACAGGCTTTTCCCCTCCAGCGATACCGAGGGGGCGGCGCTGCTGTTCATCGTCGCCACCATACAGATCGCACAAGCGATCATAACCGCCGCCGCGTCCGGAATGCCGCTGAACACGCCCCCTAGCGCCTGAAGGATATCCGGCCCTTTCAACAGCAGCGCGATCCCGCACGCGGGGAGCAGCAGAACGGCCATACCGCAGTTCAGCATATAGTTCGCGCTTGAAACAAACCTGCCGGCCTCTTTTGAGAGCAGCGCCGCCCCGGCGCTTTTCTGCCTCGCTTCGCGCGTACGGCGTTCTTTTCCCCGCGCCGCCCCGGTGGAGGTCGCGATCCGAATAAAGCTGCGGGAGAGCAGCCGCAGCGTCAGAAAGCACAGCAGCGCCGTCGCGGCGGTAAACACCGCCGCCGCAATGGGATCCCCCACGCCCACGGCGCCGAACAGATACAGGATATACGCGCTGCCGCGGATGCGTTCGCCGTAAAGGGCGGCGTTCGCGATCAGCAGACGGATCAGATCGTTGGCGCGGAAGTAAAACACATAATACAGAACAAGGAACGCGATGCTCACGAGCAACGTTGCCACGCTCTTGTTTTTGAGCTTCAGGCTGATCCTCGCCACCGCGTAGCCGAGCGCGCAGGAAAGCAGAAATACGATCAGCGTGATGAGCAGCGAAAACAGAATGCTGCCGATCACGACCGCTGCGCCCGGCGACAGGATCCAGTAAACGATCGAAGCGGGCGCGATCACAAGAAGCGCGTACACGGAACCGAGCAGGTAAACGCTGAGCAGACGCGCCGTTAAGATCGTGCGCACGGGGATCGGCATGGAGAAAAGAAAGTCGTTATCCTTTGCGAGGTAAAGCGTGGAATACGTATTGAATACGCTGCCGAAGGTCCCGAGCAAAACGGAAAGAGACCCCATGACGAGAAAATACAGCCAGCCGAGCCCCTGCGTTGCCAGCCCTTCGCAAAGGGAAAGCGACAGCATGGCGAACATACCGCCGATCACACCGAAGAGCAGGATAAAAAACAGCGCAAACATGGCGATCACGCCGCCGCGCGAACGGGTGCGGTTCTTTTTGGGATCGTAAAAATAGTTGCGGAAGATCTCGGCAAACTGTTTTTTCAGCAGGACCTTCAGCATGATTCCGCCTCCAGTTCCAGAAATACGGTCTCCAGCGTCTCGTCCCCCTTCACTTCGTTCATGGAACCGGAACGGATCAGCTTTCCGCCCCGTATGATCGCTACCTTGTCGCAGAGCTTTTCCGCGACCTCAAGCACATGGGTGGAGAAGAAAATGGCTCCCCCGCGGTCGCAGACCTCGCGCATCATGCCCTTGAGAAGATGGCTCGCCTTCGGATCGAGACCGACAAACGGTTCATCCATCAGGATCAGCTTCGGAGTATGGATCCAGGCGGCTATGATCGCAAGCTTTTGCTTCATGCCGTGCGAATAGGATGAGATCGGCTGCGGGAGATCCCCGAGCAGCTCAAACCGGCCGGCGTATTCCTCGATCCGCTCTTTTCTCTGGGCCTCGCCTACGCCGAAAATATCGGCGATGAAATCCAGGAACCGCATACCGGTCATATAGTCGTAAAGATCCGGATTATCCGGGATATACGCCAAAATCTTTTTGCATGCGATCGGATCCTCCGCCACCGAGATCCCGTTGATGCGGATGACGCCCGAATCAAACTGCTGCACGCCGCATACGGAACGCAGCGTCGTGGTCTTGCCCGCCCCGTTGTGGCCGATAAACCCGTAGATCTCCCCCGGCGCGATGTGCAGCGAGAGATCGTCTACGGCTTTTTTCTCCCCGTATGTTTTGGTAAGATGTTCGATCCTCAGCATTCCGTTGCTTCTCCTTTTTTTCCGCTTTTGTTTCCGCCGCCGGCAGAAAGCGCGCGTCAGCCGAATACGCGCATGGCCTCAAAGGCGGACCAGGTCTCTTCTTTATAATAACGGTGCCCGCCCTTTGCCCGCACCGCCATGAACCGCTCCGGCGCGCCCGCGGCGGTATATACGCTGCGCGCGATCCCGGCGTTGGCTTCCACGCCCCGGAGCGGGAAGATCGGATCCTCGTCTCCGTACACCACGATCAGCCCGCGCGGCGCGATGAGGGCCGCAAGATCGCCCATATCAAAATACTTCGCGGAGCCGGGCAGATAGTTGCACGGGCAGTGCCAGATCTCCGCGATCGAATCCAGATATGAACAGAACGCGCCGTTGGGCATGCAGGCAGCAAAACGCGTATCCATACACGCGGCGTAAAACGAGGCCGTACCGCCGCCTGAATTGCCGGTGATGATCAGGCGCTTTTCGTCCAGCTGCGGAAACAGGGAGAGCGCCACATCGACGCTGCGCGAGATATCAAAGATCCGCTCGCCGAGCAGCGTTCTGCCGAGCAATATCGCGTTTACCGCCGTATAGCGGCAGCGCGGCAGACCGTCGTCTTCGCCGCCGCCGAGGCAGCGGTCGGTACGGCGTTCGCCCATACCGCGCTGCTCCACGCACAGCGCGGCGAATCCGTGAGACAGCGCCGTGAACGCGATGTTCCGGTCAGAGGTTTCTTTGTCTCTCGGGAATACCGTTTTGCCGAGAGAGATATGCATGCCGGTCGTATGCCCCTGCATGCAGACGGCAAGCCCGACGGGGCGATCCGTTTTCGGCATAAGAAGCGAACACACGGCTTTTACATGCTCTTCCGCGTTGAAAACGATGCGGTAGCAGGCCCACTGCTCCGTCTCCTCCGTCAGTTCGCATTCGGCCCGCGGTTCCACGGGCTCCGGCTCGTCGCCGAGCGACGCGCGCAGTCTTTCGCGCAGCAGGTTCTGCTGCTCCTCAAAGGGTATGGAACCGTCAAAACGAAGCAACGGCTTTTTTCTGAGCATGGCGTCATGCTGCAGATCTGGTGAAAACACGGCGATCCCTCCTTAATAATTCGCGGCGAAATAATTCCGGACTCCCTCGGCGATCCCCTGCGCCATCCAGTACTGATAATTGTCGTTCGCGAGGATCATCCCCTCTACGGCGTTCGACATGAAACCTGTCTCCACCAGTACGGAAGGGCAGCCGTCCAGCCGGGTGACAAAAAACGGATAAAACTTGATCTTTCGGTCGATGTTCGCGTAATTGGTATCCGTCGGCTGATAGATATAGGCGCGGTATACCCCGACCATGCTCTCATGGATGGCAGAAGCGAGCGGCATGGAATAAGGACGGAAGTAAAACGTATGCGTTCCGTTATCCGCCGGGTTCTCCACGCCGTCGCAGTGGATGCTGACAAAGACGTCAGGGTCCGCGGCGTACTGTATGTCGCAGCGCTCCTGCAGAGAGAGGGACGTATCGAGCGTACGGGTCATAAGGACCGCAGCGCCGTAGCTTTCGAGCATCTGCTTCGCCTTTCGGGCGATCGAGATCGTAACGTCCTTTTCCGCGATCGAATCGTCGGGGAGCGCGGTCCCCGTCATGGCGGCGCCGCCGTGGCCGGCGTCCAGCATCACGGTTTTGCCGACAAGAGAACCGTCTGCGTGTTTCTTGAACGAGAGAACGAGCCTGCCCTCTTCATTCCGGCTCAGCCTGAACCCGTAGAACTGGCCGGCTCTTCTGAGATTCAGACGAAGGATCATACAGTCCCCGTCCTGCAGAACAGAAGCCGAGACAAAGGGCGAATTCGGCGCGAAGGTGAGCAATCTGTCTCCCGAAAACGACGCGGTGTGAAAAAAACGAACGTCCACATAATTCGCCGTAAACGCGTCGATCGTATAAGAATAGCCGCGGTAGCCGGCGTGATAGCTCTGGGGCAGACACTGAACGGAGACGGGTACCAGCCAATCCGTCGAAAAAACGATCTCCGTCGCAGCCGCCGCGGCGTCGTTCACCCCAAGCACCGTGATACGGTTCTCGGGCATGCGGTAAACGCCCGTCAGAAGCTCGCAGTTTTCGGCGTAAACGGCAAAGCCCGATTCAAGCTCATACCGCAGATGCCCCTCCGATGAAGCCGTGACGCTTTTTACATAATCGAGCGTCTCGCCGGTCAGGTTGCAGAAATCGGCATGATAGGTGTTTTTTTCAGAGGCGCTCCCCAGCGTTTCGGTATACGGCTCGGCGACGCGGCAGATAAGAGCCGTACCGAGACCGTGATCGGTATACGGGGTAACGGGATCGGGCGAGGCGGCGGCCCTGGTCCCGGCGGCAGACTGAGAATTGCGGAAGAACCGGTAGCGCTGATCCGCGCCCGCAGAGAAGAAGCGGAAGGAGTTCGCCCCCTCGGCAAGAGCGAGCGCGAACGAAAACGCGCCGCCGGAGGGAGACATGACCTGCCGGTTGCACAGCAGCTTATGCGCGGCGGGGGCGCTCCCCGTAAAGCGCACGCCGGCCCCCTCCGATTCCACCGCAAGCCCCGTAAATTTCAGGTTGGGGTCGGCGCCGTCGTAAAGCAGATAGGCAAGCCGCTGCATCGAAGCGCCGTTGATCCTTCTGAGCGCCTCGGTACCGTAGTATATGTTTCCGTCGAACTGTTCGCAGTCCCACAAAAACCGCACCTGGTCGTTGATCTCGGTGTAGCTCGCCCAGTCGCTCTCATTGGAGCGCACAAGATCGTTGCGCAGTCTGCAGTAAAAACGCAGCTGCGGGTAGCCCGCCGCAAAGGTGTTCCACCAGTCCATCACCGTACCGAAGGCCACGGTCGAATGCATGGCGCCGCCGGCTTCGGTCACGCAGAACCTGAGATAAGGTGAAGAGAGCGCGTTCACCGTGTCGGCGTCGGCATACCGCGCAGCCGGGTCTGAAGCAACAAAAACGCCGAGCGACCGCTCCGGGAACTCAGCGGCGAGCAGAGCGCCGAAATGGCCGACGGCGCCCGAGAGCTTTCCGGCCGCCCGCAGGGCGTCCCCCTCGATGAGCAGCGCGTCGAAGGGATACTTTTTCAGATAATCCGAAACGATCGCGTCCGTAAACCCGCCCGAAACGTCGAGCAGAACGCTCTCCCCCGCCACGAGCACCTTGTAATACCCGGCGGCGTCCGCGTGCGTAAATATCTCCCACACGGCGTCCACGTCGGTGCCGTAAGCGTCTCTCAGACCGGTGAATCTGCCGGTAAGATCAGGCGTCAGAAACAGCGTATCGCCCCGCACGTTGCGGTAGGCGCTGAACAGCTCGTTCGCCTCGTTCACAAGATCGCTGTAAGTACCGCCGGAGCCGGTCCGCAGATCTGTATTCATATCGAGCCACACGCCGTGCATATCGCCCGGCGGAACGCGCAGAGTCTGCGCCTGCCCGGGATCTTCGTCGGTCTGTTTTGAACCAAGCCGGCGGATCCTGTCAAGGGAAGAGACGATCGAAGCGGTAAGCTGGCTCGGGAGCAGCCCCGCCGCCATCAGACCGCCGAATACGGCGGCGGCGCCGCAGAGCGAAGCGAGAACGATCAGAATGATTCGCGTACTTTTTTTCATTGTTTGCCGCTTTCAGCTCCTGTTCCGGCGTCGGAGGAAACAGAGGGAGCTTCCCCTTCGTCGTCCGTCTTTTTGATCTCGCTGATAGACACCTTCATATCCACACGGTCGTAATCCTCCTTGAAACGGAACGAAGCGTTCACAAGCCGCTCGCAGCCGGCGCAGAAAAACAGCGCCGTAAAAGACTGATTCACGGTCTTCCAGTCGCTCATCCGTTTCATCTGCCTGCCGCAGCGGTCGCATTTGCACTTCATTTTGCCGCGGTCGATCTTGGGGTTGTTGAGATTTGTGATCATGGACGCCTTAAAAAGCAGCTTCTGATAAAAGGCGCGGTCGCAGATCACGGCGGAGCTCAGAAGCAGATCGCGGTCAAAGCATTTTTTGAGACAGCGCAGCCCCAGCAGGCTGTCTTCCAGTGCGCGGTGGAATTTGCAGGCGGAGATATCGATGCCCATCTCCACTGCGGCGTTCACAAGCCCGATCTGCTGGTTGCCGGCGCTGACGATGAACGACTGGCAGTACCGCTGCAGATCCACATACTGCGTCAGAAACGGGATGCCGTTCACGTGCAGGAACATATTGAAATTATCGTACAGAACGCGGATATCCGAATTGCCCCACGACATGAATACGCAGCCGCGATCGCCGATCCATTTTGAAAAATCGGAGACCGCCCGCTGAAACGAAACGCCGGAGCTCATATCCTCGTTTGTGATGTGCGTCAGGTTTTTCACCCGGCCGCTGAGCTTTTTGATGAGCTGGGAACGGATGATCACGGAAAAGGTATCGATCACCTCAAGCTCTTCGTTCACCATAACGGCGCCGATCTCGAGGATCTCGTTTACAAAGCACTTATGGATCTTGTTGTAGGAATTGTTCCATTCCAGATCCATGATAACATAAAACATCTTTCTGCCCCCATGAGCGCGAAAAGCGGCGCTACGCCTGCAGCGCTATGTGTTGTTTCAGAGCGGCAAAGGTCTCGTCGCTGATGCAGTGCTCGATCTTGCACGCGTCGTTGACCGCAACGGCAGGATCGACCCCGAGCGCGATAAAAAAGTCGGTGAGGGTCGTATGTCTGTCGTAGGTCTTCTGCGCGATCTCCCGCCCGAGATCGGTGAGAAACAGCGTGCCGTCTTTGTCTACGGTGATATACCCGCCGTTTTTCAGCAGCCCGACCGCGCGGCTGACGCTGGGCTTTGAAAACTGCATATGTTCCGCAAGATCCACGGAACGGACGCGCGCGCCGCCGCGCTGCATGACAAGGATCGATTCAAGGTACATTTCGCCGGATTCATGCAGGGTCATAGCGATACCTCCCAAAATTCATGATTGGTTTTCTCTTAAAAGCCGCAGGATCTCCTCGGACGAAAAACGGTAGACCGAGGGGCAGAAGTGGCAGGTAAGCTCCGTTATCGGCTCCTTCGCCATATCGGCCAGCTCTTCCCTGCCGGTGGAGAGGAGCGCCCTGAGCGCCCTCTGCCGCGAACAGCCGCAGCGATAAACGGGCGCGCCCCGATCCAGGAGCTCAAGCTCAAAACCGGGCAGCGCCTTTTTGCAGATATCAAGAGGCGAAAGCCCCCCGGCCAGCATGGCGGTAACGGACGGCAGATCCTTCAGCCCGTTTTCGACCCTGCTTATCACCTCTTCGTCAGAGGTCGGCAGCAGCTGGATCAGAAAGCCGCCCGAAACGGCGACCGTCAGATCCGGGTTCACGAGCACGCCGAGCGCCGTAACGCTCGGGATCTGTTCGCTGACGGCGAAGTAGGAGGTAAGATCCTCCGCGATCTCCCCCGATACCAGCGGGATCTGCCCGACGGCGGGCTCCGCGCCGCCGAGATCCTTGATAACGGAAAGCGTGCCGCCGCTCCCCACCGCGCCGCCGACGTCCAGCTTGCCGTTGGCTTTCAGCGGCAGCTCGACCGAAGGGTTCATCACGTAGCCGCGCACGTTTCCCGCCGCGTCGGAGGAAGCGATCACGCTGCCGGCCGGCCCGCCGCCGTTCACGCGAAGGGTGAGGCTGTTCTG
>CADBOC010000088.1 GCA_902796175.1 Oscillospiraceae bacterium
ATACAGCCTCCCTTTGGGGCAAATAACCCCCGTCACGTCGCGGTAGTGAGCGGGGGCCGGGAACGCGGCTTTTCGGCCTGTCGGCGTCTTATGGGCGTAGGGCCGGGGCGATACGTCCCACACCGATTTATCCCGCGGGGTATCGAAGACGCCGTGCAAAGCGGCGGTCAGCTCCACAACGGCGAGATGGGAACCGGCGCGGCCGCCCGCGGCGGAAAGCTTTCGGTCAGCGCGGCGCGCACCTCGTCCTCCGGCGGCCGCAGCGCTTCAACGGGCAGCCTTCTGAGATCCGCCGGGCCGTCGACGCCGGAAAGAAAGGGAAACGCTGTCACGGCTCCGCATCCTCTCCGGTCGATCCCTCCCGCAGAAAACGCAGGGTGCGGCCGCAGGGCTTTCCCCCGAAGAATTTATCGAGGACCTGCCCGAACACGGGATCCGTATCCGGGAGGTTCGCGAAGAGCGTCATACACGAGCGCAGCTTCATATCGTCCGGCGGCCAGAAAACGTCTCGGGCGCGGTTTGTCTCAAGCGGCAGAAGCGCCGCCGAGATCTCGCGCAGATTTTTTCCGAGGTAGGGATCCGCCAGAAAACAGCGGGCTTCCTCCGCGCTTTCAATGGCGTAATACCGGGAGGTGGAGCTGCGGCTGAGCCCCTTGACCTGCGGAAAAATATACCACATCCAGCAGCTATCCTTTCTGCCTGAGCGGATCTCGGCCAGCGCCCGCTCATAATCGGCCCGGTGCGCCTTGACGAAACGGGAAAGATCGACAGCGTTATCCATATACATCCTCCTGTTTGGTACTGAATCTATTTGATTTTATCATAAAAGGAAATGTTTGTCCAGCATATCCGCCGCGCATTCGGCCGTATTCCCGCAAAAAAAAAGGCCGAAGACCGTTGCTTTTTCCGCGGTGTTTTGCTAAGATAAAACCATCCGAAAGAAAGATGAGGTCCATACCATGGAGAATACCCCGAGACAGCGCGCCGAGGCGCTGCTGAAGCAGCTCTCGCTTGAAGAAAAGATCTTTCAGGTAACGGCCGGCATGTACTTTGACCCCGAGGGCGAGGATCGGGACCGGCGCGATAAGCGCCTTGGCTCCTACCGCAACCCCGGGCATTTTATGCATTATAAAAGAAAGGCTCCCGCCTCCCCTTCCGAGGTAGCCGGGCGCATCAACCGGGACGTTGCCGAGAGCATCGCGGCGCAGCCCCACGGCATACCGCCCATTGAAAACGGCGAAGCGCTGCACGGCGCGCAGTGGGGCATGGCGACAAACTTTCCGCAGCCGATCGGCCTTGCCACCACCTTTGACCCGGCGCTCGTGGAGCGCGTCGCGAACGTCATCGGCAAAGAGTGCCGGGCCGTGGGCGTGCGGCAGGTGTTTTCGCCGGTCGTGAATCTCGTAAGGGACTGCCGCTGGGGCAGAACGGTAGAGACCTACGGCGAAGACGTAAAGCTCTGCTCCGACATGGGCGCCGCCATGTGCCGGGGCCTGCAGAACAACGGCGTGATCGCGACGCCGAAGCATTTCGCGGATAACTACGCCGCCGGCGGCCGCGATTCCAACTATTCGGAGCTGGGTGAGCGCACGATGCGCGAGACGATCCTACCCCCCTTCAAGGCCTGCTTTGACGCGGGCGCCATGGGCGTGATGGCGGCCTATAACGCGTGGGAGGGCGTGCCCTGCACCGCGAACGAACGGCTGCTGACCGAAATCCTGCGGGACGAATGGGGCTTTGACGGGATCGTCGTCTCCGATTACGGCGGAACACAGGGCGTATGCGGCGCGCACAGGCTGGCGAAGAGCGAGGCCGAGGCCGCCGCCATGTCGCTGAAGGCGGGTCTGAACGTCATTCTGCCATACGAAAGCTTTGATACGGTCAAACAGGCGCTCGACGAGGGCCTGCTCACCGAAGAGGAGCTCGATCGCCGCGTGCGCGAGATACTGGAGGTAAAATTCAGACTCGGCCTGTTCGAAAGCCCCTTCTCAGACCCGCAGGCGGCCGACGCCCTTGTAAGATGCGCCCGACACCGCCGGCTCGCTCTGGAGGCGGCAAGGGAGAGCATCGTTCTGCTGAAAAACGAGGGCGTTCTGCCCCTGAAAAAAGAAAAATTACGCCGCATCGGCGTATTCGGGCAGAGCGCCTCGCTGATCCCGATCGGCTCCAATTACGCCGGCCCCTACGGCACGCCGTGGCAGGGAGAGGACGCGCCGACGCCCCTGGAGGCGCTCAGGGCCTTCGCGGGAGAGGAGATCGAGATCGTATCCGGCGACAGCGGCGCGATCGAAACGCTGGCCCCGGCCTGCGACGCCGTACTGTACTTCACGGCGATCATGGAGGGCGAGGGATCGGACCGCAGCGACCTGCGCCTGCCGAAAACGGCCGTACACCGTACCCGAGACAGCGACGCCGGCGTCATCGTGGACGCCGCCGAGCAGACGATCACCGAGGATCAGGAGGACGCGATCAAGCGCCTGTGCGGGGCAAACAAAAACGCGGCGGTCGTTCTGATGAACGGCGCGCCGGTGGATATGTCGGCATGGATCGGCGAGGCCGGAGCCGTGATCGAGGCGTGGTACCCGGGCGAGCAGGGCGCGAAGGCGCTCACCGAGATCCTGTTCGGTCTCACGAACCCCTCCGGCCGGCTGCCGATCACGATCCCGAAAAGCGTAGGCCAGCTGCCCCTGTTCTATTCCTGCAAGCCGAGCGGCAGGGGCACCGCCTACTGCGACAACGACGGAGAGCCCCTCTACCCCTTCGGCTACGGCCTGAGCTACACCTCTTTTTCGCTCTTCGACGCCGAAATGATCTGCGGCGAAACACAGGCGGAGATCTCGCTCACGGTCGAAAACACCGGCGAACGCGACGGCGCCGAGGTGGTGCAGGTCTACCTCGGTTCCCGCTTCTGCGACACGGTGCGGCCCCTGAAAGAACTCAAAGCGTACCGCCGCGTGACGTTAAAAAGCGGCGAAACACAGCGCGTCACGTTCACGCTGCCCGCCGAAACGTTTTATTATTATGACAGACGCATGGAATACGGCATGCACGACGGCCGCCATACCCTTTTCGTCGGCACGTCGAGCGACGCGCTGCCGATCCGCTTTGAGCTTGCCGTTCAAAACGGAAGGATAACCCGCTGACCGGGCGGCCGGTCCCGACGCCAAAACAAGGATCTTCAGCCCGGTTTTTCCGGTTTGAAGGTCCTTGTTTTTGCAGAATCTATCCCGGTCAGCGGGGCAGGATCTCCCGCGTTACGGGGAAGGTAAAATACGTATCGGGGTAAGGCTCCCCTGCCAGCGTAAAGTGCCACCATTCCTCCGCCAGCGGCACGAAACCCGCGTCTGTCATGATCTCACGAAGCAGCATGCGGTTTTCGCGCTGCCGGGGGGTGAGCTCCGGGTAATCGGGGCGGCTGATCTCGCCGAAGAAATCGAACGACCCGCCCATATCGGCCTCCTGCCCCGCGGCGACGTCAAAGAGCGTAAGATCCACGGCGCTGCCGCGGCTGTGGGAGGAGCGCTCCGCGATGAAGCCGCGCGGGATGAGCTGAGCCTTGTCGACGCCGGGATAAAAGACGGCCTGCATCCGCGTATCGAGCGGGTCCTTCGCCCAGGAAATGAAGTGCGACACAGCCGCCTGCGGGCGGTAGGCGTCGAACACCTTCAGTCGATATCCGCGCTTGACCGCCTCGCCGCTCGCTGTTTTCAGCGCGGCGGCGGCCTTTTTTGTGAGCAGGGCGACCGGCTCCAGATAGCCGTCTATGCGCTCCCCTATGAAATTGAACGAGGAAAAATAGCGGATATCCAGCAGCAGATCCGGGATCTCCTCCCCGACCGAAACGAAATCCGAGGGGTCGGAAGGCTCCGGCGCGGGGCGCGGTACCGGGCCGCGCCCGGGCGCGGCGTGAACGCGTTTCTTTTTCCGTAAGAACAGCATGGCTTTGACCCGCCCTTTCCCGACGGCGCTCAGACGGAGGCCGCGCGTATGATACGCGCCGTCTGTTCGGCGCAGAGCGCGGCGCCCGCCTCTGAAAGATGGATGGTGTCGTCGCTGATATATCTGTCGATATCCGCCGCGACGGCCGAATACAGGTCGTTGATCAGCACGCCCTTTTCGGCAAGGCGCGGAACGATCAGGCCGTTGAACCGGCGGATTGTCTCGTTGCGGTTGTAGAGATTCTCGGCCTTCACCGGGGTGGTCGTGGCAAAAATGACGGTCCTGTTCCGGCTGAGCAGCAGGTCCGCGATCCGCAGCGTCTGGGAGACATAGGTCTCCTCCGGCGTAAAGGGACCGTCGCCGAACAATTCGCAGATATCCCACTCCCCCGTATTGAAATGCACGATATCCGCTTTTTCGATCTCTTCGCGGTGATCGAAGAGCTGCCGCAGCAGATAGGAAACAAAGCGGCTGTTGTCCTCCGGCTGCCAGACGGAATACGCTTCGCCCAGCATCGCCGGCAGCGCGGCCCCGTAGCCGAACAGACGGATCGAATCCCCGAGCAATACAACGTTCTTTTTATTCATACCGTTCCCTCCCGAACCGTATCTCCGTTTTGATCGGAGAAGTTTTTTTGGATGAATCCGCTGAGGCAGGCTTCCGTTCCGCACCCGTTCGCCTCGTACCGCTGGATGCGCGAAAGATAATACGAAAACGCGGGGCCGAGCTCAGCGTCGTCGAGCTTCAGCGGCAGCAGACGGATCCCCCTGTCGAGCTGCCGGAAGGCAAGGTCGACCTCGTTGAGCACATGGTTGGAACGCAGGGAATCGCGGCTCAGGATCACGATGAAATCGTCGCAGTGCGAGATCGCGTCGAAGATCGCGCTGGCGTAATCGTTCGTCTGAATGTCGCGCGGCGCGTACCATACGCCGACTCCGGCGCGCTCGAGCCGCGCGCAGAGCAGATCCGCAAAGCGTCTGTCCTTCGAGGAGAAGCTCAGAAAGACCTTTCCGCGCCGTTCTGACGCGGCGCCCTTCTCCTGCCCGCCCGAACGCTGCGCCAGAATGGAATAGGAGCTGTCAAGCGTACGGGCAAAGGCCTCCGCCTGCTTTTTGTTGTTGGTGATGACGCGGATCCGTTTTATCTGCTCGCAGTCTTTCAGGAGCCGTACGCACTCGCTGATCATGGGCGTCGCGACCAGATCCATCGAAACGTCCTGTATTCCGCCGCCGAGGATCGGCAGCCCGACCGTTTCGCACGGGATCCCCGAGAGCGCGGCGATCTCAAGCATGCTGAAATACGCCCGGATCGAAGACGCGATCCGCCGTTCGTCCCGCGCCTCCGTGCTGTAGCGCACGGCGTAACCCAGCAGTTCGATACAGCCGATCCGGCGGATCGGCAGATCCCCGCCCCGTATCTCTTTCGAAAGCCACACGTTGCAGAGATCTCTGAGATCGATCTCCGGCTCCTCTGCCAGCTGCCGGACGGAGATGTTCCGATCCGACAGCGCGCCCAGAAGAGTTCGCGGCGTGGGAGCGTAGCCCCGCACGAACGCGGATACGGTCATGATATCGAGCGGTTCGGAAACGGACGCGATATCGAGCGCGTGCACCGAGACCGTTTTTTCGCCGTAGGGCGTCGATACGCTTTTCTCGATCAGTGATTCCATACAGGTCCCCTTCTGTTCAACTTGCGGCTTTGCGAAACCGGTCCCCGTCAGCCAAGGAGCTTCATAAACCTTGCGGCGTTCATCTGCTCGTTTGTAAGATATACGCCGTCCCGGAAAAGCGCGTACGTTGTGACGGGCGTC
>CADBOC010000089.1 GCA_902796175.1 Oscillospiraceae bacterium
AAAACGCTCCGCGTTTTGAATTATAAATGGGTACGGGCGAAGCCCGTCCATCACTTCTCACTTCTCATTTCTCACTTCTCACTATGTCACTTCTCACTTCTCATTTCTCACTTCCCACTCGCGGCGGCAAAGCCGCCGCGCCATTCCCGGATCCTCTCCTTCATTCCTTTTACGTCGAGGATGCCGTAGGCGAAGCCCTTTCGCACCAGCTCGTCGGGGACGTAGGGGTCGTATTTTTCGAATTCCGGCACTTCGCCCGGGTAGACGAGCTCCATGGGGTCGAAGTCGACGGCGGCTTCTTCCGCGAGAACGCGGAAGAAGGTCTCTTCGTCCGCCCGCATCGTGAACTGGATGTAATAGGGCCTCGCGGCGTCCATGGATTTCAGGCGCAGACGTTCGCCGCAGCGCAGCTTCAGAAAGCGCTCGAGCGCGAAAAAGGCGTAGGTGCCGAGCCACGGAAAGAGGCACCAGCAGTTTCCGCCGAGGTTGATCAGCGGTTTTTCGGCGACGCCCGAGGCGGCGGCGCTGCGCCGGGCCTGCGCGAGTCTTGCGGCGGCGTTTTTCATCAGGTAGGGGTACTGGGTATCCTCCTGCAGCACGCGGCGCATCCGCTCCAGAATATGCGTATGGATGTCGCCGGCGCACTCGCCGAAATAGGCCGGCACCTTGCCCTTTACCTTTTCGCAGAAGACGAGGTGCTTCTGGCGGTCCACCTCCTGCACGAGCCATACGTGCCCCGCGATGGCGATCTTTTCGCCCGCGGGCGGGGGCTTGACCACCGTACCCAGCTCCTCGCTGCCGGCGCGAACGGTATACTCCTCATCCTCCTGAAATACGGCGTAAAAATGGAAGGAGTTCGTCACGCGCTCTCCCCTCAGGCCCACGATCAGGCCGCCGGTCTCGGTGCGCTGGATCTGCTCCGTATCGATCATGTGGCGCAGCAGGATCTTATAATCCTCCTGCGTGATGCGGTGGAAGAAGGAAAGCGACAGCACGCGCGAAGCGAGCGCAGCGGGGCTGAGCTCCCCGCAGGAGGCCAGCGTCGCCATGGTCTGGTGATACAGCAGGCTGAAGGGCAGGCGGTCGAGCTTGGGGGGCTCCACCCAGCGTTCCTCGCGGTAGAGCTGCACGAGCGCCGCGCCCTGTAAAAGCTTCCACGGTACGGTGGCGGGCAGAAGGGCGCGCGGCTCCGGCATATCCTCGCGCATCACGAACCACATCTCCGGCGGCAGCTCCCGCCTGCCGGTGCGGCCCATGCGCTGCAGAAAGGAAGAGACGGTGTAGGGCGCGTCGATCTGAAAGGCGCGTTCCAGCCGCCCGATGTCGATGCCGAGCTCCAGCGTCGCCGTGGTGCAGGTGGTCATCAGATCGTCGTCGTCCTTCATCTTCTCCTCCGCCGTCTGCCGGTAGGAGGCGGAGAGGTTGCCGTGGTGGATCAGAGAGCGGTCCGGCTCCCCCCGCGCTTCGCAGTAGCCGCGCAGGGTGGTGGTGACCGCTTCGCACTCCTCGCGGGAGTTGACGAAGACAAGGCACTTTTTGCCCCGGGTGTGCTCAAAGATATACGCCATACCGGGGTCGGCGTGGGCGGGCGCGGTATCGGTCGCGCCGTCGAGCTCCGGCAGCGCGCCTTTTACCTCCTTGCCCTCCGCCGCCGCGATATCCTGCACGTAGAAATGCTCCATGGAGAGCCGCCAGCGCACGGGCTTTCCCTCTATTTTCGGGATCACGGTCCCCCTGCCCGTGCCCGCCGCCAGAAAACGGCCGGCAAGCTCCGGGTCGCCGATGGTGGCGGAAAGGCCGATGCGGCGGGGGTTCACGCCCGCGTCGCGGGAGAGGCGCTGAATGAGGCAGATCGTCTGCCCGCCGCGGTCCGCCCGCATCAGGGAATGCACCTCGTCTATGATCACGTATCTCAGATCCGAAAAGAGCGAGTAGAGCGCCGCGTGTTTGTGCATGAGCAGCGCCTCCAGCGATTCCGGCGTGATCTGCAGAATGCCGGAGGGATGGCGCATCAGCTTGTGTTTATGGCTCTGCGGCACGTCGCCGTGCCAGTGCCAGACCGGGATATCCGCCTCCTGACACAGGTCGTTCAGGCGCAGGAACTGGTCGTTGATCAGGGCCTTGAGCGGCCCGATGTAGAGCGCCCCCACGCTCTTCGGCGGGTCGTAATAGAACTGCGTCAGAATGGGGAAAAAGGCCGCTTCCGTTTTGCCCGAGGCGGTGGAGGCGGTGAGCAGCACGTTTTCATCGGTGTGAAAGATCGCGTCCCCCGCGGCGACCTGTATGCCCCTGAGACTCTCCCAGCCGTTTCGGTAGATAAAATCCTGCACAAAGGGGGCGTATTCCGAAAAAATATCAAGCGCCATGTTCAGACCTCAAATTCCGCGAAGGCGGCGTCGGCGTCCTCCGCGCCCGGGGCCTCCCCCGCGGCGAAGCTGAACCCGTCGCTGCCGAGCAGCTTTTTCACGTCCGTGCCCGGGTGCTGCATCAGAATGTCGAGCAGCTCGATGTAATCCCGTATGACCTCGCGCGGGGTGATGTTCTTTTCGGCCCCGATGCGTGAGAATTCGATCCGGATGAAATCGACCCGGTCCTGCTCCGAAACGGCGGGCGTGTAAGAGAAAAGCGCCCCGTGCACCTCGGTGAGCTTTTCGGTAAGGATCAGCATCTCCTCGTTCGTCAGCGGATCGAGCCGTATGACGGGCGCGAGCATATCGCGCAGCTCGCCGCCGAATTTGCCTGTCTGCAGGCGGGAGCGCAGCGCCTCGTAGGAATATACGCCCCGGCGCGGGTCCTCGATGCACTGCGGCGTGCCGCACATCACGATGCCGAGGCGTTTGGCCTTGCCCTGCAGCGTGTCGTTGTACATGGTGAGGATCTTTTCGTAGTTGTTCTGCCGGGTGATGGCGTTCGGGATCTTGTAGACGTTGACCAGCTCGTCGATAAAGACCATAAAGCCGGCGTAGCCCGCCATATGAAAGAAGGAGGCGAAGAGCTTGATATACTCGTACCAGTCGTCGTCCGTTATGATGATGTTCACGCCAAGCTCGTTTTTCGCCTCGGTTTTGGTGGTATACTCGCCCCGGAACCACTTTATGACCTTCGCCTTGGTCTCGCCGTCGTCCGCGAGGTAGGCGTGGTAGTACAGCGAGAGCAGACGCGCGAAATCGAAGCCGTGCACCAGCTCGCTGAGCTCCCCCGTTACGGCGTAGATCTCCCGATCCACCGCGGCGCCGAAGGCGGGATCCTCCGGCGGCAGACCGCTTTCGGCGGCGACGGCGGAGAGGATGCGGCTGATCCAGCGGTCCAGCACCAGCGTGAGCGCGCCGCCGTCGGGGCGGGTTTTGGTCGCGAGGTTGCCGATCAGCTCCTTGTAGGTGGCAAGGCCCTGCCCGCGGCTGCCCTGCAGGCGGCGTTCGGGCGAGAGATCGGCGTCCGCCACCACAAAATTCTTATCCATCACGTAATTGCGGACGGTCTGCAGCAGAAAGCTCTTGCCCGCGCCGTATTTGCCCATGATAAAGCGGAACGAAGCGCCGCCGTCCTGCACCACGGCAACGTCGTGCAGCAGCGCCGCGATCTCGGTCTCGCGGCCCACGGTGATATACGGCAGCCCGATGCGCGGCACCACGCCGCCCTTTAAGGAGTTGATCACGGCGGAAGCGATTCGAGTGGGAATTTTCATGGGGAAGGTCCTTTCTGTATGAATAAACGTAGGCGGGGAAAGAAAGACGAAAGATGAAAGATAGATGAAAGACGAAAGATGAAAGATGAAAGATGAAAATGGGGCCTGCGGCCGGCATTGTATACGGCGCAAAGCGCCGTGAAAAAAGAAAGGGAAAAAGAAAACGGAATTGAATACAGTACACCACTCCCGGCGCGTTTTTTTACAATCAAAACGCGAAGCGTTTTCCTTTTTCGTCTTTCATCTTTCATCTTTTATCACTTTTTTACCCCTTTCAGAGCAAAGTATTCAGCCACGGAGCGCCCTCCAACTCCTCCCGATAGTCCTCCACGATCACGGGACGGTCGCCGGAGAAATCGACGACGCAGTCAGCGAATTCTTCGAAGAGGGCTTCGTTGATCGCTTCTACGGTCACAGAGAGCATCTCGCTGAGCTCACGCAGGCGCGGCGCGGGGTCCTCGCCCCGCAGAAGCAGCTTTAAGCACAAAAGCTGCGCTTCGGTCAAAGGGCATTGCGCCTCCGGTTTTTGCGGGGCGGCGGGAACAGACGAAGCGGGGTTTTCCGAAGAAGGCGCGGCCGGAACGGGCGCAGGGGCCTTAAGGCCCGTCGGCGTTTCGGGCGGCGGAAGAGCCGTCTCAGGGGCCGGGGCGGGCGCGTCGCCGGAACGCTCCTCCTCGGTCAGGATCCTTTCGCGGGTGCGGTCGCTCGCGCTGCGGATCTGATCGAGCACCGAAAAATCGAAGGAGATCACGCGGGCTTCGGCCTGCTTTTTCTGTTTGAGATACGCCCCGATCGCCCGGTCGATCTCGGAAACGAGCTGCTTTGCGCATTCGGGCGCTTTGGTCGGGTAAGGGAAACCGGCGGCGTCCCGCAGGCGGGAATCCACGTTTCTCAGCAGCGCGCCGAGGGCCCTGCTTTTCGTAACGCCCCCGGGCGGCGCGGAGCAGAACCACCTGCCGTTCATCGCGGCGTAGCGGCACAAAGGCGAGGTCTCATAGGAATAGGCGCGGGTACGGCGCGCGTCGTAGAACACGGCGCCGGAAAAGGGTGCGTATACGGTGCTGCGGCGCGGCTCGAACAGGGATTCGACGTAGGGCTTTTTGCGTCGCGCCGCGAAAAACGCGTGCATCGCGCGGTATACGGCGGCGGAAACGGCTTTTACGCCTGCCGCATCCGTCCGGTAGTAGCGGGAATTCGCCGGATCGAAGGTGGAGAAGGCGGTGATAGAGGCAAAGAGCGTTTCGTCGTCCGCGCCGTCGGGGTCGAAGAGCGGCTGCAGCAGCTCCGAGGTCCGTCGCTCCTCCTCCGGCAGCATGGAACGGGGCAGACCGTAGTAGATCACGATATCCCTGAGCCAGTTCCGCGCGAGGTAAGAAAAGCCCTCCTGCCCCTCCATCAGCGCGATCAGACGGGAAAGCGCCGCATACGCTTCCTCCGGCGACGCAACGCCGATCAGATTGATGATCTCAAAGGCGCAGACCATGGCGTAGCTGACCGAAGGGGGCTTCGCCTCTCCCCTGCGGAACGCCGTACGCCAGGTAAAATAGGTGCGCATCTGCGGCAGCGTCATCACGCGGTAGGTGGGAAAAAAGCTCGTGAACGGCTCGCTCTTATCCCAGTGGTCTTCGAACGATGCCATGAGCCGCGCCTGCTCTACAAAAATGCGGCTCTCGGTGTATACGGCGCGGTCAAACGTCGCCCCGAGCTTGCGCATCAGCCGGTATTCGGGCGGTTCGCCCCCCGAAAGAGCGGAGGCGCGGCGGATGATCGGCGTGTCGCGGTACACGGCGTCGCCAAGGCTCTTTTTGCCGCTGCCCGCGAGCCCCGCGTTGAATTCCTCTACCAGCTTGCTGATATCCGTACGCGCCGCCTCCCCTCTGTTTTTCGTATTCTTTATTATATCACATTGTGTTTGTCTTTACAAGAACTTTTAGAACATTTGTGCGGAGAAAAAAACGGAAAACGGTCGCCCCGGTCGGGGGTCCCCTTTCGCATGGGCTCTGAGCGAATGCGCCCCTCCCCTTTGTAAAGGGTAAAATGAAAATGTAGGAAAACGCCAAACGAAAATGTAGGTTTTTCGGAAAGGCTTTGTCTCCGTGATGTAGAATAC
>CADBOC010000090.1 GCA_902796175.1 Oscillospiraceae bacterium
ATTATAACGCCCGCCGATTTTGCCCTTCGGGCTCAGGCGTGTGCGAATACGAAAGCGCTCTGCGCTGCGGCGCAGCCGCTTTCTTGTGTTACGAAAAAGCCGGCTCCGGCTGTTTTACGCCCCGCCGCCCGTCAGGCGGTCGCCCCACAGATCGGGCATCGCGGGGTACTTTGTATCCTCCTGATACAGCACGTCGTAGTCGACGCCGTTTTCGCGCAGCTCCCGGATGAAGGCGTTCAGGTAGCATTCATCCCCGAAATACTGCATGAAATTGACGTAGAAGCTGCCGTTCATGGCGCTGAGCTCCAGCGTGAGGGGCGTTGCGGAGGAGGGCAGCGCCGTAGACGGCAGCACGTGGAATTCCTGGATATAGCGCTCGGCCTCCCCCATATCCGTTTTGCCCACGTAGCTGACCGTGGCGGTAAAGCGGGAGGTCATACGGTCCATGCGGTCCACCGCGTACCTGTGCCGCGCGGCGTGATCGGGCAGCGCCTTCAGATCTTCCACGATCCGCCGGTACTCCTTGAGCTCCTCCAGCACGATATCCGCGTCTGACTGCAGGATCACCTTGCCCCGGAAGGACGTGGCCTGCAATGAAAACGGCAGCGCCGCGACCTTTCGGTCGTAGACCAGCCGCACGTCGCCCACAAGGCTCTGGTGCGCCAGCGGCGCGCGGAGCATCCGGCGCTGGTTGACGCACATCGCGATCACGACGGGGTCCTTCCCCATCGGCGTGACCCGGTCGATCGCCCGCGCGAGAAAGAGTGCGATCACGGTGCCGGGGCTGCCGTCGTTGGAGAGATTGAAGCGCATGAATTCCCTCTCGGGGATGCGGAGGTTGTAAACGACGCACTTCTCTGACAGGGCGACGCGCCCGCCGTCTTTGAGCTGAAAGGCCGGGGAATCCCATTTTTCGATCGGCGCGAAGGGGGTACTTTCAATGGGGGCCGCCGCGGGATCCTCCCACTCCGCGGGATCGATCGGCTCTCCCGCAAGGCGCACGCCCTGCGAAGACAGGCTGAGCCCGTAGTATTCAGAGCAGTAATAATACAGCAGCGTTTTGATAAAGGGATAGAGCCCGCCGCCGTCGGTCAGCGCGTGCCACAGGTCGATGTGGATCTTGTTTTTCCAACGGCAGACCGCAAGCAGATGGCCGTTTGTTTCTTCACAGGCGAGCGTAATGGGGCCGTCGGTATGCAGCACAGGCAGCGGCGCGGGGTTATCGGCAAAAAAGACGCCGTCCGCGTCCTTTTCGAATTTCATGCAGAAATACGGATAGCGTTCTGCGGTCTTGCGCACGGCGGATTCAAGGATCCTGCCGTCTATCATATCTTTCATTTTAACGGTCACCCGGAAGGTATGCGGGTTCCCCGCCGTGGTCTCATACACGGTGCGCAGTTCTGAATAAAGCGGGCGTCTCACAGGTCAGTTCTCCTTTTTCGGTCTATGATATCTGATTCAGCTCTATTGTACCACGGCGGGCAGCGCGAATCAAGCGCCGGCGCGGCGATTCTTTTCGCGGCGGCGGCGCGGCTCCTTTATCTCTTGACAATTTATCGTTCCGATTTTATAATAAAACCGTAAGAAACGCGGATCCGCAGTTAAAAAAAAGGAGGAATGATCATGAAACGATCCAAAAAGCTGCTTGCGCTTCTTCTCTCGGTTCTGATGACCGCCTCGCTCTTCCCGGTTGCCGCCTTCGCGGAGGATACCGACCCCTACGCGGCGCTCAGGGAGGGCGTGGGCTACGTCGCCCTCGGCGACAGCTTTACCCGCGGCTACGGCGCGGGCGGACGCTGGCAGGACCAGATCTACCTCAACGATACCTACGGCAATTTTGCGTGCCGCAATGTGGACGGCTCTTACCCGAACCGCGTCGCCGAGGCCTTCGGCCTTTACGCGCCGGACGACATCCGCGATACGGATGCAAAGCTCTGGCCGCTGGCGCACGACGCCGTCTCCACAGCCTATATGCTCGACCTGCTGGGCGTAGACGACGGCTACCGCGACGAGGAGTTCACCTACGCAAAATCCTACATGACCGAGCGCTACGAGACGGATCTTGCCTACTTCGGCGACCCCGAGAGCCTGACTCTTGACGGAAAGTCCGTCTACGGCGAAACCGGCGAGATCATGAGCGTGCGCGAACTGATCAAAAACGCGAGTCTGATCACGGTAGGACTCGGTCAGACCGACGTCATCTACAAGGCTCAGATCTTCGGTCTGGATTCTCTCGATCTCAGCGATATCAAGGCCCTGCCCGGGGGCGTCGCGAACATCGTAAAGCTGCTCTACAACTACTTCGATTACTGGAAAGGCGCGTACCCGCTTCTGCTTGATTTTATCAAAGAGAACAACCCCACCGCGAAGGTGGTCCTGATCGGCACCCTGAACCCCATCAAGGACGCGACCCTCAAAGACGACGGCCTGCTGCCCATCGGCTCCGCCATCAATATCATCATGGACCTGATGAACGCCTACACAAAACAGTGCGCGCTGAAATACGGCTATACCTTCATCGATATCTCAGACGTGGAAACGCCGGCCTCCGTAACGAAGATGTCCATCGGCCACATCCTCTCCATCAGCGACGCGACCGAGTACGCGCTGATCGCCCACCCCACCCCGAACGGCTACGCCCAAATCGCGGAACGCATCATCACCGCCGTGGAAAAGGACCTGAACCGGGACAGCGGCGCCGGCGGCTTTTTCGCCGCCATCGTCGCGTGGTTCAAAGCCTTCTTTGAAAAGATCGCCGCTCTCTTCGGCGGTTTTGCCGGATGACCGGCAGAAAGATCCCCCCGTACCGCCGCGGTACGGGGGGATCTTTTTTATAATAATTCTTACGGCGTCTGCCCGAGGGCGGCCTTCAACCGTTCGGCAAGGCCCTGCGGCGCAAGATCCGCAAGGCGGTGGGCGTCTGTTCCGACCAGAAAATGGACGCCGATCTCTTTGCCGAGGCAGAACATACGCCGTGAGAACGCGGGAAAGCGGAAGACTGTCGGGGTGTGCAGCTCCCAGCTGCACGCCGCCCGTTCGCCCTTTTCCAGTATCTCGCCGAGCTCGTTTTCGGTGATCGCGTCGAGGGTCGCCGCCTTCTCCGCTTCATTGAAAAAATGCATCTTCAGCGGCGAGAACGGGTGCGCAATGTGATCGGCCCTGCCGCTTTCAAAGAGCGCGTTCAATACGCGCAGCTCATGTTCGGCGTAGCCCCTGGGGCTTCTGTCCGCCGGGTGCTCCCAGCACGCGAGGTGGTAGTGGATATGCGAATAGCTCGCGAAATCGAGCGCCCGGTCCACCTCAAACGGTTCCGCGTACTTCCCCACCCCATAGGCGGACAGCTCCGCGCCGATCAGCACCCGCACGGGCGTATCGATCGACCGGAGCTTTTCTTTGTACGTCAGAAAGTTGGCGTAGGTATCGATGGCGTCGCCGGGGTCGGAGTGATCCGTTACGCAGAGGGTCTTAAGTCCCGCCTCCTCGGCGCGGCGTATCATCGCCTCCGGCGTCATCTCCGGCTTTGCGCAGAGCGAGTTCACCGAATGCGTGTGAACGTTATGCAGAACGAGCTCATCAAGGTCATAGACGCGTTCCAGAATAAACAACGCCGCGCCTCCTTATTATCCTTCGTTTTTCGGCCCGCCGATCCGCTTCTGCGCCCGGAAGGTGAAGCCGCGAAGGCCGCTGTCGAGCAGGGTGTAGCCGTCCGTCCAGTTTTCGCCCTCCGTCACAAAGCTGCCGGGGCCGCAGGCCGAAGCCGGGCGCGGGGTCTCGTGCAGCGGGCCGAAGAGGTTCGCGCGGGTGCCGAGCACCGTCACCCGCAGCGTTTCGCCGTTTTTCACCGCTTCGGTCACGTCGGCCTCAAAGGGCTCCCAGCCCAGCACCGCCGTTTTTCCGGCGGCCTCTACCTTTACCGCCGCGCCGGTAAAGCCGACGGGTGTCAGAAGGATCCTCTCCGCGTTTTCAAGACCGGCAAGCGTTTCTTTGTAATCCTCCGGCCGCAGAACAAAGGTGAGGTTCCCCGTATAGAAGGGCATGGCGTAATCGGCGTAATTGCGGCAGCCCATCCGCGCGGGCGGGGCGGTCACGGTGCGGCGGGTCCCGTCGAGACGCACGCCGAAGTCGCCGACGAGGTAGAGCGCCTCGATGTTCGTCGTGCGCTTGAATTCGACCTCCACCGCCGCCTCGTTGCGGCCTTTTTTCAGAACGCCCGCGGGGACCGGCAGCTTTTTGAAGCATTCGTCGATCCAGAAACCGTCGGGATCGCCGGGGGACAGCGCGAAACCGTTGAGCGAATACCGGTTATATTCGGGCCGCTCCCCGGCGAGGAACACGGGCCCGGCGGGCAGCTCGTCCACGTAAAATTCATAGGTCAGGCGTACGGTCCCGTACTCGGTCTGATCGAAGTTTTTCGCGTACCACGGCTGCAGCATATCGCCGCCGCGGTGCGGCAGCCCGAAGGCTTCGCGCACCGCTCTGTCGACGCGCAGGACCTCGTCCTCGTCGCTGAAGGTCCCGTCCGGCAGCGCGCTGCGGCAGCGGTCCAGCACCAGCACGTTCGGTTCATCCGCCTGAAAGGGGAATTCGCCGGTCAGCGTACGCGCTTCAAGGGTCTGATAGACCGGGCGGGCGGGGAGCGTCTCACGCGCCGGGGTGAAGACAAAGCATTTTACGCCGCCCGCCTCCAGATCGAAGCGGAGGCGGTAAAGCCCGTCCGTCTCCTCCGTTACGGGCGAAGCGTCAAAGCGTTCCCCCGTATCGAGGTCCCATTCCTGCGCCTGCATACCCGGTTTTTGCCGGAACGAGAGGGTAAGCCCCGGCTTCGGCCGGTCGCGGTCCACATTCAGCACGACGACGGCGTACCCGTCGCCCCCGAAGCGCCGCCGCGCCTGAGCGAAGACCTCTTTTTCGGTTTTGCCGTTTGCGTCCGCGACCGAAAGCGTCCAACCTGCGGCGCTGCGGACCGCCGCGACGAGAGAAGCTTCGTCGTAGGGAACGGCCGTGGCGCGGGCGGCGAGGGCGGCGGGCTCGTTTGACGGCGCGGCGTTCACAAGGGCCGGCGCGTCGCCGCAGAAGATCACGCTGCCGCCCCGGTCGAGAAATTCGGAGAGCAGCGACAGGGTCGTGGGCCGTACGGTGAGCATGTTCGATACGATCACCGTGCGGTAATACGCCTGCCCGACCCGGAATACGGGGCGGCCCTCCCGCGTTTCGACCGAAGCGAGGCGGGAGAGCATCTCCTCGTCCCCGTAGTCGAAATCGATCTGGTTTTCGGTCAGAAAGCCGAAGAGCTCCCGGTAGCGCTCCTCATAGGGCTCGACCTCGGGAGAGACGTTGTTGATCCACTCGGCCCACCCGGCGTAGGCCTGGCACCACAGGGATTCAATGGGGTTCAGCAGCAGCGCGCCGCAGTCGGCCTCGCCCTCGGCGAGCGCCAGCCCCATGCGGGCGAAGTGGTCCTCCACCGTTTTATAATCCGCGTACCACGGGGACTGGTGCAGGATGGAGGCGGGATAGTCGCGTTTGGCCTCCCCCTCCATCGTATACCACGAGAGGTGCTGGCAGCGCAGGTTGATGCCGAACAGCGCCTGCCAGTCGCCCACGTTCTTGTGGCCCTTGAAGGAGAACTGCCAGCCCGTTACGCCGTAAAGCTCCGAGAGCATCCTTTTTTTGCCGAGCTGCCGCGCGGCGGAGGAAAGCTGCTTTACGATCCACCAGCAGCGGTTGTGCTCCGTCAGCACGTCCACGCCGGGGATCCCCATGTGCTCGTAGTAGCGCATCAGGGAGCCGTTCGGCACGGTCTGGTTCATGAGACTATCCTCATGCAGCACGTGGCCGGTCAGAACGATCCCGTGTTTTTCGCACCATTCGTTGATGGGCATTGCGAAGCGCTCCAGAAACAGGGCGTTCGCTAAATCGATATAAAAGAGCTTGACCGGCGCGGCGATCTCGCCGTTTTTGCGGTAGAACAGCTCCGGCAGGATCGGGCGGCAGGGGAAGGGGCAGCGTTTCTCGAATTCCTCGAATATGTCGTCCGTCCACGCCACGGCGCAGGAGACGACGCCGTCCTCCTCCCGGCGGTTGTCGAAGCAGTGGCCGCGGTGCGGCTCATCCGTAAAAATGCCCTTGATGCTGCGCCCGAGGCGGTCCCCGCAGTGCTTCGCGTACGCCTCGTGCGTCAACTCGATAAAACGCTCCGTCGCTTTTCGGCTCATGGTATCGAGATAGGTAGCGTTGTTGTAGCCGGAGCTCGGCGTATCGGGCACAACGGCGAAGCGCAGCGCCTTCCATACGCCCGGGGCGTCGGTCTCCCCCTGCGCCGACAGGGCGGCGGCGAGGGCGGCCGCCGCGTCCCCGCGGCAGGTAAAGCCGGAGGCGTCGAGCTCCGTGTAATCATACAGATCGATCCCGTCGAGCCTTGCGAGGTACAGGGCGAAGGACTGCGTATCCCAATCCGCGCGGTCGGGGGCGGATTCGTAGACAAAAAGCGACTTCATGCGGTATTGGGGATCGACGGTCGCCTTGCCGCCGGCGGAGCCGGAGGGCCAGCGGTCCTCGTCGTAGAGCCACGCCTCCATCCCGTCCGCTTCGGCGGCGTCCGCCACCTCGTTGATCAGGCGAAACCACTCCTCGCCCAGATA
>CADBOC010000091.1 GCA_902796175.1 Oscillospiraceae bacterium
AGAAGCTGGTTGTTTGAGAGCAGTGTATTTTTTTAGGGTAATAAAACTACACAGAGAAGGATATTACGACAGTCCTGTTTGAGAGCAGTGTATTTTTTTAGGGTAATAAAACGTCGGGATCCTCTTGCGTGACAATGTCAAAGTTTGAGAGCAGTGTAATTTTTTAGGGTAATAAAACTACATCAGCGTCGAATGAGCCCCGGCGTAGTTTGAGAGCAGTGTAATTTTTTAGGGTAATATGACTGTTGTCAATGTGTTGAGGTGCCACACGGATAAGTAGTCTTATCATTAAAAAGCCCGCCGACGTTCGACTGTCGGCGGGCGGTGTTTTAGGGGGCTGTAGAGATAACGCGGATGAAAAAGCAGAGCAATGAAAGGCGAAAGATAAAAGACGAAACCGGAAAACACTTCGCGTTTTTAAGATACAAACGGGCAGGGACGCATCCCCTCTGCCGCCCGCAAAGCGTTCGCGGTCATAACTCCACTCTCCACTCTCCAAACTCCACTCTCAGAGCATCCCCTATTCAAACGCGCGATCTCTCTTCTTCCCCGAGCAGCGCGGCGGCGGCTTTGTCGAGCAGCAGCACGGTATCCGGGTGCAGCTGCAGGATGGAGGCGGGGCAGCGGGGGGTGATGTCGCCGCAGACGGTTTTGCGGATGGCCTCCGCCTTTTTTTCGCCGGTCGCGATCAGGATGATCTTGCGCGCGGCGAAGATGCTGCCGATGCCCATGGTAACGGCGCTGGTCGGCATATTGCCGTCTTTGAAATAGATGCTGTTCGATCGGATGGTGCTTTCGGCGAGCTGTACGACGAAGGTCGATTTCGTAAAGCTCTCGCCCGGCTCGTTGAAGCCGATGTGGCCGTTGGTGCCGATGCCAAGCAGCTGCAGGTCGACGCCGCCGGCTTCTTCGATCATGCGGTCGTAGCGGCGGGCTTCCGCCTCTTCGTCGGGGGCGTTGCCGTCGAGCAGATGGGCGTTTTCGGGGCGGATGTCGATCTGCGAGAACAGGTTCCGGAACATGAACGTGCGGTAGCTGTTTTCGTCGTCGGCCGGCAGGCCGCAGTATTCGTCGAGGTTGAAGGTCTTAACGTCCTTGAAGCTGATCGCGCCCGCTTCACAGCGGCGGATGAGCTCGGCGTAGGTGGGCAGGGGAGAAGCGCCGGTCGCGAAGCCGAGAACGGCGTCGGGCTTTTTGGCGAGCAGCCCGGCGTATACGTCCGCCGCGGCGGCGGCGATCTCCTCTTTTGTTTCAAAAATACGGATCTGCATGGTGTTTCGGGGCGGCGAAAACGCCGCGGTTCCTTTCGTGGGATTGATATCAGTATTATAAGCCCGCGCATAAAATCTGTCAAGAAAAATCGGATCCGCGCGCGGGAGACGATCCCGAGAAAATAATACTTGTAATCCGGTCGAAAAGATGATACAATGAGTTGTTGAAAGAGAAAGTTTTGAAAAACCGGAAGGGGATCTAAGATGGACCAATCCTATTCTTTCCGTTCTGCGCTGCACGGCTTCAACCGCCTCGACGTAATCGAATACATCCGGCACCTGATGGCGGAAAATGAAAAGCTGCGCGAACGCGTCGCCGTTGCGGAGAATATACAGAAAGAAAAGACCGCCCAGACAGATAAGCTGCACTCGGATCTGATCGCTTCGGGTACGGAGCTCGCCTCCGTTCGCAAGACGCTTGCCGATACGCAGGCGGAGCTTGAAACCGCCTACGCGGATCTGGAGGCCGCAAAGGCGCGCTGCGTTGAGCTCGAAAACGGCAGCGTGAACACGGCGCAGCTCGGCGCCGCGATGGTGGACGCCCGCCGTTTTTCGGATCTGCTTTTCGACGAGGCCATGAACAAGGCGAACCGCATCTTTCAGGATACGGCGCAGTCCGCCGAGCATTCGGGCGAACAGGCCGCCGATTTCGCCGCGCAGACCGCGACGCTCAGAAGCCGTCTGTTCGAAATGCTGGTGGACGTTGAGAACAGTCTGGCCGATCTCGGTACGCAGCTCACCGGCTTCCACCGTTCGGTCGTCGATGAGAACGACGCGTTCCTCGGCCGGTTTTCGGAGGAGATGCGCCGCCAGTTTACGGCCCCCGACGCGGGAGAGGCGGACGCATGAGGGAATTCAGCCTGAATACGGGGGAGCTTTCCCGCTATGCGCCGGAGCTTTGCGCGGGTGACAGAGTCAGACTCAGCGGCACGGTATATACGGCGCGCGACGCGGCGCATGGCAGAATCTTTCAGGCGCTCGACGCGGGCCTGCCGCTGCCGTTTGAGCTGAAGGGCGCCGTGATCTATTACGCCGGTCCCACGCCCACAAAGCCCGACGGGCAGATCGGCAGCTTCGGGCCCACCACCTCCGCGCGGATGGATCTGTTTACGCCGCGTCTGCTGAGCCTCGGGCTTGCCGGCATGATCGGCAAGGGGGACCGCGGCCCCGAGGTGCTCGAAGCGCTGAAACGCTTCGGCGGCGTGTATTTCTGCGCCGGGGGCGGCCTCGGCGCGCTGATCAGCCGGCATATCGCCGATATGGAAGAGATCGCCTACCCCGAGCTCGGCTGCGAGAGCGTAAAAAAACTGACGCTGCGGGAGCTCCCCGTGATCGTGGGGGCGGATTCCGCCGGGCGCAGCCTGTTTCAGAGAACCGAATCATAAAAAGAAAGGACCGTCCGGTCAGGGCCTGAAGCGCCCTGACCGGCAGTGTCGCATATATATGTCAGAAGCAACGCTTTTAACGCTGAGAAAACGCGTGATAGAGAAGGATTTTTCCCGCATGAACGAGATGCAGCTGCAGGCCGTAACGACCGTAAACGGCCCGCTGCTCATTCTGGCGGGGGCCGGCAGCGGCAAGACGACGGTGTTGGTGAACCGCATCGCGTGCATGATCAAATACGGCGACGCCTACCGCTCCGACCGCGTTTACGGCTTATCGCCCGATTCCGAAGAGATCCTGCGCCGTTATCTCGACGGGGACGTATCCGCCGCCCCGGCGGCCGCGCCGCTGCTCTCGGTCGGCGCGCCGAAGCCGTGGCAGATCCTTGCCATCACCTTTACGAACAAGGCGGCGAAGGAGCTGCGCGACCGGCTGATCGACCTTTTGGGGGATGAGGCCGGCGCCGAGGTGCGCTCCGGCACCTTTCACGCGACCTGCGTCAGGATCCTGCGCCGCGAGGCGGAAAAGATCGGCTTTACCTCCCATTTTACGATCTACGATACCGACGACTCCAAACGCGTGATCCGCGACTGCCAGCGGGAGCTGAACATAGACGATAAGTTCCTGCCGCAGAAAGCGATCTTAAACGAGATCGGCCGCGCCAAGGACGCGCTCATCGGGCCGGAGGAATACGCCTCCTCCGACGTGACCTACGATGAACGCAAGGCGGATATCGGCAGGGTATACGAACGCTATCAGGCCCTGCTCAGAAGCGCGGACGCGATGGATTTTGACGACATCATCTACCATACCGTGCGCCTGCTGCAGAACGACCCCGACACCCTCGCGTATTATCAGGACCGCTTCCGCTACATCATGGTGGATGAGTATCAGGATACGAGCCACGCGCAGTATGTGCTGGTAAGTCTTTTGGCGGGGGCGCACCGGAATCTGTGCGTCGTCGGCGACGACGATCAGAGCATCTACAGCTTTCGCGGCGCGACCATCGAGAACATTCTGAGCTTTGAGCGGCAGTTCCCGCATACAGAGGTGATCCGGCTCGAAGAAAACTACCGCTCCACCCAGACGATTCTGGACGCGGCGAACGCCGTGATCGCGAACAATACGGAACGCAAGGGCAAAAACCTTTGGACCGCGAACGGCCGGGGCGAAAAGATCGAGCTGCACACTGCCGCCGACGAGCAGGAGGAGGCGCGCTTCATCGCCGACCGGGTGATGGACCGCAGCGCCGAGGGGGAGAGCTTTTCGGATTTCGCGGTGCTCTACCGCACCAACGCCCAGTCGAACAATCTGGAGCGCGCGATGGTGCGCGCCGGCATCCCCTACCGCATCATCGGCGGCCACCGCTTTTACGACCGCAAGGAGATAAGGGACGCCGTGGCGTATCTCGCCGTGATCTCGAACCCGAACGACAACGTGCGCCTGAGGCGCATCATCAACGAGCTCAAACGCGGCATCGGCGAGACCACGCTGAACAACGCCGCCGCCATCGCCGCCCAGCTCGGCGAGAGCATGTTCGACGTGATGCGCGAGGCGGATTCCTACGCGGCGCTCTCCCGCGCCGCGGGCAGGCTCAAGCTGTTTACGGAGATGATCCTCAGCTTTTCCGAGGCCCGGGGACGCATGCCGCTGGCGGAGCTGTTCCGCCTTGTGATCAACGAAACGGGCTATCTGCAGACGCTGGACGCCGAGCCGGACCGCAAGGAGGACCGCCTGCAGAACCTGGATGAGCTTTATTCCACGCTGCAGCGGTACGAGGATGAGAACGGCGGGGGCGCGACGCTTGAGGGCTTTCTGGAGGAGATCGCCCTGCTTTCGGATATCGACAGCTACGAAGAGGGCGTAGACAGCGTTACGCTGATGACGCTGCACGCGGCGAAGGGCCTTGAATTCCCCGAGGTCTTCATCGCCGGCATGGAAAACGGCCTTTTTCCCTCGCAGCAGGCGCTCTACGACGGCGCGGGGCTCGAGGAGGAGCGCCGGCTCGCCTATGTGGGCATCACCCGCGCCAAGCGCCGGCTGTGCCTGACAAACGCCCGCTCCCGCATGCAGTACGGCAAAACCGTTATGAACCCGCCTTCCGATTTCGTAAGAGAGATCCCGGCGGAGCTGCTGAACGATACTTCGCCCGGCGGCGGGTACGCCGCGGGGGGCTTCGGCGGCGGGTATTACGGCGGCTCTTCTTACAGGGGCGGCTCTTACAGAAGCCGCGCCGCCTATCCTGCCGCAGCGGGGAGCGCATACCCGACCTCGCGGGCAAGGCCCGGCGGGCGCGGCGCCTCTTACCCCGCCGCTGCCCCTGCCGGGCCGGTTTCGCGCCCGCTGCAGAGCGAAGCGAAAAAAGAAGCGCCGCCCGCGGATCTCAGACCCGGCGACGCGGTGCTCCATAAGAAATTCGGAAAAGGCATGGTCATTTCCGTGCAGCCGCTCGGCAACGACCTTCTGACGGAGGTCGCTTTCGAATCCTGCGGCACAAAAAAGCTGATGGCGGGCGTAGCGCGGCTGCAAAAGCTCTGAACCGCGTTCAGGTGAAGAGCCGCGGCTCCGAAAGGGAGAAGAATTTCGCTTCCTTTTCCTTGTCGAACCGGTAGATGCCAAGCACAAGGCCTATGCCGAGGTAGATGCACAGGTTCGAGGAGCCGCCCGCGCTGAAGAACGGCAGCGTGATGCCGATGACCGGCAGCACAACGAGGCACATGCCGATGTTGATCGCGGTCTGTGCGCCGATCATCGCCGCCATGCCGCAGCAGATGATGCGCGTGGCGGTCAGGCGCGAGCGCCTGCCCGTATGCAGGATGCGCAGCATGATCAGCAGCAGCAGCGCCAGCGCCGCCATGCAGCCGAGAAAGCCCAGCTCTTCGCCGATGCAGGTGAAGATCATGTCGTTCTCGCTCTCGGGCACCGTGCCCGCCTGCGTGAGCGCGCCGCGGAACAGGCCCTGCCCCGTAAGGCCGCCGCCGCGTATGGCAGCCATGCCCTTGGTCTGCTGGTACATGACGTCTTCATACAGCTCGGGGTAAATAAGACCCAGAAAACGCTCTTTCTGTACGCCGTCGAACACGTAGAACCATACGGCCGGCATGGCCGCCGCGACCAGCGCCGCGCCCACGATAAAATACCGGAGCTGTATCCCCGCGAAAAACATCATGACAAGGAACATGAGGATGAACACCAGCGCGCTGCCCATATCGCCCGAGACCGCCACAAGGCCGATCGGCACGGCGGCGTGAACGCCGAGGCGGAGTACGGTCCTGAACTGCGTCAGCTTATCCTTTTCACGCTCCAGATGCGCGCCGAAGGTGACGAGAAAGCCGATCTTCAACAGCTCGGAGGGCTGAAAAAACAGACCCGTGTTCCCGATGGCGAGCCACGTTTTCGCGTCCTGCCGTTCCTCGGGCCCCACGCCCCAGATCAGGGTGATCAGCATCAGCCCCACGCCCACGGCGGCGATCAGGGGCGCGAGCTTGAGCACGATCTCATAATCGAGAAACGAGAGCGCGACGG
This sequence comes from Oscillospiraceae bacterium, assembly GCA_902796175.1. GTDB lineage: Bacteria > Bacillota > Clostridia > Oscillospirales > Acutalibacteraceae > RUG806. The sequence goes on from CADBOC010000091.1 coordinate 6,180, forward strand.
CGGCGGCAATGCCGATCGACACGGCAAGCAGCATGGTGAACGCGTCACGCGAGAGCGTGCTGCCCTCGCTGATATCGGGCGTTGTGGCGCTCGCGACCATCAGAACGCCGAAGGCGGAGGTCAGCACGCAGAGCAGCAGCAGAACGGGATCCGTTTCGCGGACCGCGGTTTTCAGGTTTTGCAGAAAGGTTCTCATAAACGGTATCGGCTTTGGGCGCTCTGTCGCGCCCCGCCGTCCTCCGGTATTTTTTATAACAATTATTATATCTTTTTTTTCGTATCATTTCAATAGGGGACCGCAAATTAATTGCGTCCCCCCTGCAAGGAGGAGCAACGGTTTGAAGACCTGGTATACAAAGGATGAGGCGGGCACGGCGGCCGCCGCGCGCGAGATCGCGGCAAAGCTTGGCCCCGGCTCTGTGGTCGCCTTTACGGGCGGCATGGGCATGGGCAAGACCGCGTTCGTGCGCGGGGCGCTCGCCGCGTTCGGCAATCCCTCGTTCGTCAGCAGCCCCACCTTCGCCCTTGTGCACGATTACGGCGGCTCGCCCCGTATTTATCATTTTGATATGTACCGCGTGGGGGATATCGACGACCTTTACGCGACGGGCTTTTTCGATTATCTGGACGGCGAGAGCATCCTCTTTATCGAGTGGAGCGAGAATATAACCGAGGCGCTGCCGGCGGATACGGTCTTTGTGCATATCTCGCGCGGCGAAGCGGAAAACGACCGTGTGATCACGGTGGAAGGAGGCGGCTTCTGATATGCTGATCCTGGGGATCGATACCTCCGCCAAAGCGGCGGGGGCGGGCGTTGTCAAAGACGGCGCTCTGCTTTCGGATCTGTGCGCCCTGACGGCGCTCACGCATTCCGAAACGCTTCTCACCCTGACGGACCGGGCGCTGAAGACGGCGGGCGTCGGATTTGAAGAGCTGGACGCCGTCGCGGTGTCGGCGGGGCCGGGCTCGTTTACAGGCATACGCATCGGCGTTTCCGCCGTAAAGGGGATGTGCTTCGATTCCGGCAAGCCGGTCTACGGCGTTTCAACGCTGGAGGCGCTCGCCGTGGGCGCGGCGCTGCCCGGCTTCGTTATATGCCCCGTGATGGACGCGCGCTGCGCGCAGGTATACAACGCGCTCTTTGAATCGGAGAACGGCGCGCTGAAACGCCTGTCGCCGGACAGGGCGATCCGGGCGGCAGACCTTGCCGAAGAGCTTGCCGGCGCCGGCCGGCCGGCGCTCCTGATCGGCGACGGCGCCGCGGTCGCGGCGGCCGCGCTGGATGAGCGGGGCGCGCCGAACGCGCTTATGCCCGAAATATTCCGCTGTCAGCACGGCAGCGCGGTTGCATTTGCCGCGTGGATGCGCTATAATAAGGGCGAACAGGGGATCTGCCCCGATCTCCTCGCGCCCTCTTATCTGCGGCCTTCGCAGGCGGAGCGCGAACGCGCGAAACGGCTGGGGCTTGAAGCGCAATAAAAAAAGAAGGGAGAGCGCGGGCGGTACGGCCCGCGCAAAACAGAAGATGGTAGCACTCGGATCCGATCACGCGGGCTTTCCGCTCAAAGAGGCGATCAAGGCGCATCTTGAGGCGGAGGGGATCGCGTACGTAGACTGCGGCGCTTACGATACAGGCTCCGTCGATTATCCGTATCAGGCGAAAAAGGCCTGCGACCGCGTCGTTTCAGGCGAATGCGAACAGGCGATCCTCTGCTGCGGCACCGGCATCGGCATCTCGATGGCCGCGAACAAGATCAAGGGCATACGCGCCGCGTGCTGCACCGATTATTTCAGCGCCAAATATACGCGCCTTCACAACGACGCGAACGCCCTGTGCCTCGGCGCGCGGGTGATCGGCGAGGGAGCGGCGCTGGAGCTTGTGGACGTGTTCCTGCATACGGCGTTTGAGGGCGGCAGACATCAGCGCCGCGTCGATCAGCTCGCGGAGCTTGAGAACCTGTAAAAAAACGTCTGTTCATACTTGCAAATGCGGGCAGGGTAGTGTATAATGACGGAGAAGTGAATAGAAAGGATAGTTATTATGTCGAAAATCACCATTACCAACCATCCGCTGATCCAGCATAAGCTCACCATTCTGCGTGACAAAAACACCGCTTCCAAGGAGTTTCGCGCTCTGATCAGCGAGATCGCCATGCTTATGTGTTACGAAGCGACGCGCGATCTGGAGCTCAGAGATGTGGAGATCGAGACCCCCATCGCCAAAACGACGGCGAAAAAGCTTTCGGGCAAAAAGCTTGCGATCGTGCCGATCCTTCGCGCCGGTCTCGGTATGGTGGACGGCATGACGGCGCTCATCCCCTCCGCCCGCGTGGGTCACATCGGCCTGTACCGCGACCCCGATTCTCTGCAGCCCGTCGAGTATTACTGCAAGCTGCCGCACGATATCGGCGAACGCGACGTGATCGTGGTGGACCCCATGTGCGCCACCGGCGGCAGCGCGATCGACGCCATCGCCAAGATCAAGGAGCGCGGCCCCAGAAACATCAAATTCATGTGCACCATCGCCGCGCCCGAAGGGCTCAAGGCGCTCTCCTCCGCCCATCCGGATGTGGATATCTACTGCGCGGCGCTCGACGAATGCCTGAACGACCACGGTTATATCGTGCCCGGCCTCGGCGACGCGGGCGACCGCATCTTTGGCACGAAATAAAAACCGGTCCTTTTGTTCCGTTTTATCCGGGATCCCCGAATCTACCGTTCGGGGGTCTCTTTTTCTTTGTGTTTAAATGTCACAAAAGAGGAACGCATATTTGTGTAGATGGTAGAAAATGACAAATGAACCAAAAATAATACAATACAGTATTGCAATTACCGCCCGGATATGGTAATATATGGCATGTAAGCCGAAGATACGTTCGGGAATATGAAGAAAAGAGGGAATCTTTCATGAAGGAAAAGGTTTTGATCGCGGAGGAAAACGGACCGTTTCTCCAGTCTTTGACCGCCGCGCTGATCGAGCGCGGCTTTGAGTGCGCCGCCGTACCCAAAGACGGCGCCGCGCTGCTGAAGACCTGCGGCAGCTACCGGCCGGATATCGTGATCGCGGAGGCGTTCATGGCGCAGTACGACGCGATCGCGGTGCTGGGGCTCCTCGGCGGGCAGACGCAGGGCAAAAGACCCGCCGTGATCGTGCTTTCCGGCGCGGATAACGGCAGATTCGAGCAGCAGATCCTGAACGCCGGGGCCGATTATTACCTGATCAAGCCCTGCACGGCGGCGATGATCGCCGAACGGGCGGAGCTCATCTCGCGGCAGGGCGCGGGCGCGCCCAGCGGGCGGATCGTGCCGCTGAACACCGGAGAGACGGATCTGCAGATCATGGTCTCCGACATCATGCATGAGCTGGGCGTGCCGGCGCACATCAAAGGCTATACCTATCTGCGGGAGGCCATCATTATGACGGTGAACGCGCAGGAGCTGATGAGCTCCGTTACAAAGGTGCTGTACCCGACCGTCGCAAAAAAGTACGGCACCACCGCCTCCCGCGTAGAGCGGGCGATCCGCCACGCCATCGAGGTGGCGTGGGACCGCGGCGACATCGACGTGCTGGGCGCTTATTTCGGCTACACGATCCAGAATTCGCGCGGCAAGCCGACCAATTCCGAATTCATCGCCATGATCGCGGATAAGATCCGGCTGAAGCTGCGGAAAATATCCTGACTTAAAAGACGGAGAGAAAGTCAGAAAAGACGAAAGATGAAAGACGAAATCGGAAAACGCTTCGCGTTTTGATCATAAAAAGAAAGGATCCTCCCGTTCCGTTCGGAACGGGAGGATCTTTCGCGTATATAACGGGCAAGGGCAAGGCCCCTTCCGGCGCTCAGAACCGTCCGCTGACGGCTGACAGCTGACGGCAGGGCAGGGAAGCGGCTCAGAACAGCTTGATATAGGCTTCGCGCTCGGCGCCGACGGAGACGTACCGGATCGGGCAGCCGACGGCCTTTTCGATCCGCCGCACGTAGTCCCGCGCGGCGGCGGGCAGTTCGTCGAAGCTTCTGCAGCCGGAGATATCGCAGCCCCAGCCGGGCACGGTCTCGTACACGGGCTGCGCCTTCGCGAGCTTCAGGCCTGTTGGGAAGGCGTCGAGCGGCTGGCCCTCATAGGTGTAGCCGACGCATACGGGGATCTCATCGAGATAAGAGAGCACGTCGAGCTTGGTAAGCGCCAGGCTGGTCGCGCCCTGTGTCTCGACGCCGTAGCGGGAGGCCAGCACGTCAAAGCCGCCCACGCGCCTCGGTCTGCCGGTCGCGGCGCCGTATTCGCCGCCCGCTTCGCGCAGTTTATCGCCGTCTTCGCCGAAGAGCTCGCAGGTAAAGGGACCTTCGCCTACGCAGCTTGAATACGCCTTGATGATGCCGATCGATTGATCGAGTTTGCACCCCGGGATCCCCGCGCCGATGGGCGCGTAGCCTGCGATGCTCGAAGAAGAGGAGGTGTAGGGGAAGATGCCGTAATCGATGTCGCGCAGCGCGCCGAGCTGGGCCTCGAACATCACGTTTTTGCCGGCGGCGATCGCGCCGTTCAGGTATTCGGTAACGTCGCAGATATAATCCTTGAAGGCCATGCCGTACTGCGTCAGCCAGTCGAGCATATCCTCGGCTTTGATCGGCTCGTGGCCGTACCCTCTTTCGATCGTGAGGTTCTTCCATTCCACGATATCCTTCAGCTTTTCGGGCAGGATCTCGGGGGTGAGCAGGTCGCCCATGCGGATGCTCTTTTTATAGTATTTATCGGCGTACACGGGCGCGATGCCGCGGCGGGTGGAGCCGAATTTTTTGTCGGCGAGGCGTTCCTCCTCCAGAACGTCGAGCAGCTTGTGATAGGGCATGCAGATCGTGGCCTTGTCGCTGATCTTCAGGTGCGCGGGCGTGATCTCGATGCCCGCGTCTCTGAGCCGCTGCACCTCATGGAAGAGGTGTTCCACGTCGATCACCATACCGACGCCCATCACGTTCACCGTCTCCTGCCTTAAAATGCCGGAGGGCAGCAGGTTCAGAATGAACTTGCCCCGCTCGTTTACCACGGTGTGCCCGGCGTTGTTGCCGCCCTGGTAACGGCAGATCACGTCGTATTGCTCCGAAAGCAGGTCCACCATGCGGCCCTTGCCCTCGTCGCCCCAGTTGATGCCGACGATTGCTGTAAGCATGTCAATATAACCTCTTTTCTCTATATTCGGATCCCCTTCCGGGATCAGACTTTGATTTCTACCTGTACGCCGAGGAACTCCCGGTTCGCTTCCAGCGCCGGGGCGACGCATTCGGTCAAAAACTCCGCGGTCTGTTCGGGCGCGCGGCCCACGAACTTTCGCACGTCGAGGATGCGGTCCAGATCCTCACGCGTCAGGCGGAAGCGTTCGTCGTTGAGCATCAGCTCAAGCAGGTTGTTGTCTTCGCCGTTCAGCTTGATGCGCTTTGCCACGTCCACGGAATAGCGGCGGATCGCCTCGTGCATATCCTGGCGGTCCGCGCCGCGTTTGGCGCAGTCCATCAGAATGTTCTCGGTCGCGATGAAGGGCAGCTCCTCCCGCAGGTGCCGCTCCATCATCTTGGGGTAAACGCTGCCGCCGGAGATCACGTTGATGTAGAGCCGCAGGATCGCGTCCACGGCGAGGAACGCCTCCGGGATGCTGATGCGGCGGTTTGCGGAATCGTCGAGCGTGCGCTCGAACCACTGCGTCGCGGCGGTGACGGCGGGGTTCAGGAGATCCGTCATCACATAGCGCGCAAGGGAGGCGATGCGCTCGCTGCGCATGGGATTGCGCTTGTACGCCATGGCGGAGGAGCCGATCTGGCCGGCCTCAAACGGTTCGTCGAATTCCTTCAGGTGCGAGAGCAGGCGGATGTCGTTTGAGAACTTGGCGGCGCTCTGCGCGATCTGGGCGAGTACGGAGAGAACGTTGAAATCCACCTTGCGGGTGTAGGTCTGGCCCGAAACCGCCATGCACGACTCAAAGCCCATCTCTTCGGCGATCAGCTGTTCGAGCCGCTTTACCTTTTCGTGGTCGCCCTCAAACAGCTCCAGAAAGCTCGCGCCCGTGCCGGTGGTGCCCTTGCAGCCGAGCAGCTTCAGGCTGCGGAGCTGAAAATCGAGCGCGTCGAGATCGAGCAGCAGGTCCTGCGCCCAGAGCGTGGCGCGCTTGCCGACGGTGGTGGGCTGCGCCGCCTGAAAATGCGTGTAGGCGAGCGTAGGGGTATCCTTCCACTTTCCGGCGAAATCGCTCACGGCCTTCAGGGTGTTCACGAGCATTTTTTTGATCTGCAGGAGCCCCTCCCGCATCACGATGATATCGGTGTTATCCCCCACGTAGCAGGAGGTGGCGCCGAGGTGGATGATGGCCCTCGCTTTCGGGCACTGGTCGCCGTAGGTGTGCACGTGCGCCATAACGTCGTGGCGCAGACGGCTTTCGTATTCGCGCGCTTTGTCGTAATCGATGTCGTTGATATGCGCTTCCATCTCCGCGATCTGCTCTTCGGTGATGTTCGGAACGCCGAGCGTTTTCTCCGCCTTCGCAAGCGCGATCCACAGCTTGCGCCAGGTCGAAAACTTGTTGTCGTCGCTGAAGATGTACTGCATCTCTTTGCCTGCGTACCGTACGCAGAGAGGATTTTCATATACGCTTCTCATATTTATGCTCCGCCGGTCCGAGTTTACCGCCCGCGTTTTTGCCGGCGGTTTGACCGCAACAGATATATTTTATCAAAAGCAGCGGGTATTGTCAATCTTACACGCCTGATTTCTTTCCGGCGGCGTTATTTTTTCAGGGGATCCCGCATAGATAAAGAGGGGAGGGATGCAAATGAAGATCGCGATCTACGGATACGGCAATCTCGGAAAAGGAGCGCTGGCGGCCTGCAGGCTGCGCGGGATCGAGACCGCCGTGTTTACGCGCCGGCCGCCCGATTCCGTCGGCGCGCCGGCAAACGCCGCCGTTTACCCGGCGGAGGAGCTGCCCCGGTACGCCGGGGAATTCGACGTGCTGCTCAACTGCGGCGCTTCTTCTTCGGATCTGCCGCGTACCACGCCCATGCTGCTGCGTTACGGCAGCGTCGTCGATTCCTTCGACCTGCACGCCGAAGCCGAGGCGCATCTGAAGCGGGCGGACGCCGCCGCAAAACGGTACGGCCATACGGCGGCGGTCTGTATCGGCTGGGATCCCGGTATATTCTCGCTGGTCAGGGCCTACGCCGAAGCGATCCTGCCCGGAGCCTCGGCGGCCACGTTCTGGGGGCCGGGGGTGAGCCTCGGGCACTCCCGGGCGCTCAGGGAGCTGCCGGGGGTAGAGGACGCGCTGCAGTTCACGGTGCCGGATCCCGCCGCCGTTGCCGGATTCCGCAAAACGGGGATCCGGCGGCCGCCGGAGGAAACGCACCGCCGCGTCTGCCTGATCGCCGCGCCGGAGAACCGGCAGACGGAGATCATGCAGGCCGTGCAGGGGCTCGGCGCGTATTTCGGCGGCTACCGCACCGAGATCCGTTTCGTCTCCCGCGAGGAGCTCGGGCGGCAGAAGGCGCTCCGCCACGGCGGGCGCGTGCTGTTCTGCGGCGAGACCGCGCCCGGGGAGCGGCAGAGAGGGGAGCTGCGACTCTCTCTCGATTCCAACCCCGGCTTTACGGGCGCGGCGCTCGTCGCCTACGCTTTCGCGGCGCATAAGCTTTATCAAAACGGACGTACGGGCGCGTTTACGGCGCTCGATATCCCGCCCGCGCTGCTCTGCGGGCCGGAAAACGGAGCGCGTATCCGCTCCCTCTTGTAATAATCCGCGCGGGACACGCATACCGATACAGTGCAGAACAAAAAAAGGAGCGATCATATGGAATCCATTCAAACCGCAGCGATGCAAAGCAAAAAGCAGATCTTCAGCGATACCCGCGAGCAGGCGGTGCCCTGCGACATGATGCTGCCGGAGTATTACCCCGAGATCGAAAAGGTTCTCAGCTGCAGCGTTCAGTTTTCGGAGGAGAGCGTGACGCTGCACGGCGACAAGATCGGCGTGAACGCGAACGCCTGCTTTACCCTTGTTTATCTCTCTTCGGAGGGCAGACCCTATTCCTTTGTCGCCAACGAAAAGTACACCCGTCTCATTCCCTGCTGCGAGACCGCCGCAGGGGACGTATGCCTTGTGCGCCAGAGTCTCTCGCAGCTCGACTGCCGCGCGACCGCCCCGCGAAAGGCGGAGGCCCGCGCCGTTGCCGCCGTACGCGCCGACGTCTGGCGCAGAGAAGAGACCTGCGTCGTCGCCGGGGCGGCCGATCCCCGTCTGGAGCTGCTGCCGGGTGAGACGGAGCTGTTCCGCCGCAGCGGCTTCTACGCCGGCACGTTCGTACTGCGCCGCAGCGTAAAGCTGCCCGACGCCTGCGAAAACACGACGGCGATCGTACGCGCCGACGCGCGGATGCGCGTGGATGAGGCGGTCGTGATACGCGGCAAGGTAATGCTCAGGGGCTCCTGCGCCGTTACGGTCACCTCCGCCGGCGCCGAAGGCAGGATCACCGCCGGGGCCGAATTCCGGCAGCCCTTTTCCGAAACGCTGGACGTGTTCGGGGCCGAGGAGGGCGATCAGTGTTATTACAGCGTCGGCGTAGAGGAGGTAAGGGCGGATCTGAAATCGGCGGCGGCCGGCAGCGATTCGCCGGAGGTGCAGATCACCGTTTCCTGCGTGCTGATCACGGGGCGCCAGACGCGGCAGACCTATCTGCGGGACGCTTATGCGCCGGGTTTTTCGCCTGAGACCGCGGCGGCGGACCTGCGGGTCGGCGCCGCCGTAAAGCAGACCGCGTTTTCGTTCCCCTTCGAGGCCCGGGCGGAGTGCTTTGACGAAAACGCGCGGCAGGTGGCGGACGCGTGGCTGACGGATCTGCGCCTGACCGAAACGCCCGGTGAGAGCGCTGTGACGCTCAACGGCAGCGCCACCGTAAACGCGCTGCTCACGGGCGGCGAAACGCTCAGCCTCATCTCGCGCAGCGTCGCGTTTTCCTTTGCCCGCGAACAGACGGCGGGGGATACGGACTTCGTTTTTTCCGCGTTCGCGTCCGCGCTGAGCGCCTCCTTCGACGGGAACGGCAGTCTCCTTTTTTCGGGCGAGATCTCGGTGAACGGCTTTGAAACGACGTACCTCAACGCCCGCATGCTCACCGCCCTCTCGCTGCCTGAGGATCAGACGGCGGCGGAGGAAGAGCGCGTCGTCGTCTATTACGCCGGGGCGGGGGAGCGGCTCTGGGATATCGCGAAGGCCGAGGGCGGCACGGTGCGGCAGATAAAAGAGTTCAACGGTCTGCAGACCGACGAAACGGAACATGCCGCGCCGCTCGTTTTTTCCGCCCGGTGAAAAACTCATATTTTCTATTGTAATCTCAGAATTTTGTGATAAAATAAAGGGGATCAAAAAAGAAAAGAGTTGAATTCCTATGACCAAAGTAGACATTTTCTCCGGCTTTCTCGGCGCCGGTAAAACCACGCTCATCAAAAAGCTGATCGCGGACAGCTACCGCGGCGAAAAGCTGGTGCTGATCGAAAACGAATTCGGCGAGATCGGCATCGACGGCGGCTTTCTGCAGGACGCCGGCATCGAGATCACCGAGATGAACTCCGGCTGCATCTGCTGCAGTCTGGTGGGCGATTTCGGCGAGGCGCTCAAAAAAGTGCTCGATCAGTTCGCGCCCGACCGCATCCTGATCGAACCCTCGGGCGTAGGCAAGCTCAGCGACATCATCCGCGCCGTGAAGAACGTGGGGGACGATTCTCTCGTTCTCAACGCATTTGTAACGGTGGTGGACGCGGGCAAGTGCAAAATGTACATGAAGAACTTCGGCGAGTTTTTCAACGACCAGGTCTCCCACGCCGGCACCGTGATCATGAGCCACGCCGATTCCGTTTCGCCCGAAAA
>CADBOC010000092.1 GCA_902796175.1 Oscillospiraceae bacterium
ACGGTTTCGGCGGTAAAACGGTGGTCTCCGGTGGGAGCGATCGGCGTATTCTCGTTCCGGCAGCCGCCGCAGCGGTCGCAGACTTCATGCTTTACGCCCGCGGTACCGCAATCCGGTTCCACATCCGTCGTCCACTTGTAATCGTGCCCAAGGGCGGGTGTTTCGCCGATCCGGCGGGTTGCGCCGCAGTTTTCACAGGTCTGCAGCGTGTAACCGCCCGTTTCACACACGGCTTCCACGGTATTTGTGTTCAGGAACGCGTGTTGCGTCATACCGATTACGCTGCCGGGGGTCGTATCGCCGCACACCGTGCAGACGGTATCGCCCGAATAACCTTCCGCCGTACAGGTTGCGGCTGCGGCGTTTTGTACCGTCAGGTTCAGGTGGGTCTGCTGCGGGGCAATGGGTTCGGTAACGGTCGTACCGCAGCCGTAGACGCAGGTCTTCGTCAGCGTGCCGCCGGTCAGGCAGGTCTCGCCGCTTTGCAGCACGCCCGCGTCAAAGCTGTGATCGACCTTTGGCATATAGTAGCGCTTGACAAGAGAGCCGCAGACGCTGCAGTAGGTGCGTTTGATCCCGTTTTCTGCGCAGGTGGAAGGGACCTCTACCTCATAATTCACCTTATCCTCGTTGTGCGGTGTAAAGTCTGTGTAAGCGCCGAATTTCTGCGCGCCGCAGCTAAGGCAGGTATATGCCGTATATCCGTGCGTTGAGCAGGTCGCGCCGGTTTCCTCGCCCTCATTCCACGTATGGATGCAGCGTTCAGAGCGAACCGTAAGCGCTTTCAGGCAGTAGTTCCTGCTTTCCGTATTCACTTCCCACGCGTTCCGGTTGGCGCTGTACCGCAGGCTTTTGGCGCCATTCGCGCCGGCGCCGATGGGGCCGAGCGGAATGTATGTATTTCCGTCGGCGAGGTTTACCGCCGCGATGGCGAAGGTCTCGCCCTCGCCGATCGGGATATTGCCCACGTCAAGGGTGTGGTATCCGGCCTGACGGAAGTTTGCTTCCGCCGTACCCGCGAGCGTGCCGGAAAACGGATCCGTTTCATCGGTCAGCCCCGTATACACAAAGACCTTTACCTCCTCCAGCTGATGGTCGGTGTAAACGCCGACGTACCGGACTGATTCGTCCGCGTGGGCGGTATACACGTTGGCGTAGAAGGGCTTTTCGGATCCCTCCGCCGGGGCGTTGTAGATCCGAACACTGTATTGTTCGGGATCGTATTGGTAGATATTGTCATAGCTATCCGCCGGCATGGCCTCAAACGCCGCGAAGCCTGTAAGGGAAGGCTCTTCGTAAGACATCCAGAAAAAGCCGTCTACGGTACGCGCGCTCGCTTCGCCCCAGCTGTTCTTACAGAGCCACGCGCCGTTGTGTACCGGGCGGTTCCCTTCGCTGAAGTTTTCCGCCGGAAATGCGTCGTCCCAGCCGATCACCGTCACCATATGGTCGGTGCTGCTTTGGATACCGCGGTAATAGGCGGAATAATCGCCGGGCACAACGTGATAGCAGCTCTCCTCATTATTATAGGAGACCACCGCCGCGCCGTACTGCAGGATGCCGTTCTTGATCTCGTCGCGTTCGGTCTCCGTCTCCGCGTCAAAAGCCGAAAGCTCGTATGTGCCTGCCAGAGAAACGACGCGGTCATAGCGAACGTCGTCGCCGTACACCGTCGTCGCGTTCAGGGCGGGGATATAAGGGTATTTCGCCTCCGGCGCCGCGCCGCTGCGGGCGAAGTAATCGCGCGTCATCGTATAGTCGCCGCCGGAAAACCAGATGGTATTCGCGTTCGCTTCAACGCCCGCGCCGTAGGTGGGATCGTCGGGATCCGTCGAAAGCGTACGCTCCGCGAAATTGGCGGCGTGTGCCTCCGAAAAGTTGGCCGATTGAAGATCCATGATCCCCTGTTTCACGGCGTTGGCCTCCAGCGCCGCCACAGAGGAGAAGGCCCAGCACAGGCCGCCGTTCTTCTGATTCTTTACGGGGGTAACGTAACCGGCGGTCCGGCCGTCGTAGCTTTGGGGCAGCTCGCCGAAGTTCACGCCGGGCTCGCCGTAGGGGAAGGGGGTCTCCGGCATTCTGTTGCCGTGTTC
>CADBOC010000093.1 GCA_902796175.1 Oscillospiraceae bacterium
AAAGCGCGTTAGCACGTCCGAATACACGACGGGGGTACGGATATCCTCCTGCAGATCAGGGACGTGAACGGTACCGTAGAAGAGCCGTCCTTTTCGTCTGTCCGCATAGGCGGCCTCGGCCGCCGCTTCGGCGCGGGCAAAAACAAGCTCCATAAACGCCGGATCCCGGCCCGTAAAGGGCAGCGGCCCCCAAAGCCCCATCGTATCGATACCCGCGTGATCATGGGTCGCCATGACCACGATCTTACGGCAGCCGGTGTGCAGACGGAAGGCGCGAAGGCGGTCGCGGATCCGTTCCACGTCCTTTTGCAGGATGCCGACGGCGTCCATCACCAGAAAGAGCACGCCGCCCTCGCCGCTGAGATCGTCCAGCCACAAAGCGTTCCAGTACTGGGGGTCGATCACGCCTCTGGCGGGGTTGTTCTCGCCGTAGCCCGCTATGTAATACCGGCGTTTTTCAATATCCGCCGGCAGCACCGCCGCAGAGCCGAAGCCCGCCTCAAAGCGGTCTGATCTGCCCCCGGCGGGCCAGCTTATCTCCGGTTCCGGCCAATCGCCGGAGACCCTGTTTTTGGAGAATTTCGCCGACAGCGCGATCGCGCCGCCAAGCGCGCGGTTCAGAGCACCCAAAGCGATCCGCTCCTTTTTTCAATCACATTCTGCCGAAAAGATGCGCGAAGAAGTAGAAAATTCGGTGGAAGAACGCGACCAGATTGCCGAACAAGCCCGTATGGTACTGCCCGCAATACTTGCAGAGCTGATCGGCGGCAATGAGCTGCTCGCCGCAGCGGTCGCACTGGCCCTTGTAGTTCGGCGCGGTGTGGCCGAGGGCGGGGATCACAAAGGTAGCGTCCGACTGTACGCTACCGCTCTCGTCCGCGTAGCGCAGGCCGCAGAAGGCGCATTCATAGGCGCCTACGCCCGCTTCGGTGCAGGTGGCGGGCTGCAGCGCGTTCACGGAGATGATGTGCTTATGGTCCTGCGGCGCAAGGGAGATACGCATCTGATCGGCGCTGTCGTCCAAAAACGACACCTTGACGCCGGAGAGCGTTCTGCCGTCTCTGCGGTCCGCCTTGTCGCCGGTACCGTAGAGCGGAAGATCGAGCGCGTCGCCGAGCGTATCGGCAAAGCCCTCCCATACGGTCTTGCTGAAGAAGGGCTCGATCGTTGACACCTCGCGGTTTTTGCCGATAAAGCTCACGTTTCCGTTTCTGTCGTATTCCGGGAACAGCGGCATAACGGCGGGGCGATGATCGGCGTTGTTCACGGCGTTCGCGGCGTTGTAAGCGTCGTAGACGTTGTCGTCCACGTGCCAGAGAATAATTCCGCCCTCGTCAAGACCGAGGCTCTCGGCAAGGCCTGCGTCCCATTTCGTAAACTGCCGGTTCTCGAGCAGGTAGTATTCGCCCCGGTTGCCGGTGGGGATCTTTACGAAGGTCGCGCCGTAGCCAGCCTCATAATTCTGCGCGCCCACATAGGAGATGCCGGCGGTATTGGCGACCTCGGGGGTCGCCCAGCCGAGCACGGTGCGGCTCCAGGCGTCCATCGAATAGGGAACGTAGCCGTCGGAATCGGGGTCCTCGCCCCAGGCGCCGCCGCACATCACGCTCAGCACGTCCACGTCGTAGGAGCCCCATTCGCCGGCGGTGTTGTACTCGGTCTCATAGAGATCGGGCAGGCCGAGATAATGGCCGAGCTCATGCGCCAGCACGCTGATGGGCGCGGTAAGCCCCGGTTCAAGCATCTCCGATACCGCGATGAAGGAATCGACCGTCACGCCGTCGGGGGTCGGCAGGGCAAGGCCGAAGCCGTAATCCTCGTTCGCCTCGTGATACGTCCAGGCAAAGCTCCAGAGATACTGGTTGTAGGGAAGGGTAAAGCTCTCGGCGTAAGAAGCCTCGTACCCCGCGACCACAAAGCCGATCGCAAGCTCATCCGTGGTGATGGAGCCGCTGCCGTCCACGTCGTAGGCGGCAAAATCGATCGACTCCGCCGCTTTGTTCAGCGCGTCGTCAAACGCCTGAAGCAAGGAGAGGTTCATGTTGTAATCCTTGCGGGAATCGCTGCCGTATTCCAGCGTCCAGTCGTCGTGACTGCGGTCGAGCTTTACGTGGATCACGCCGTCGTTCACCGCGTCCGCCGTGTTGGTAACGCCGTTCACGCCGTAAGCGGAATTCTCGAAAACGGGCGTAAAGGTGAACTGCCCGAGCGACATATCGGCGTAGTATTCGGAAAGGCTCTTGCCGCCGGTAAAGATCTTGTCAGCCCAGTCGACCGACGCGTCGTAGTTTATGTTGTTGAAGCCGATCACGATCACGGCCAGCGGGATATCCTTGACGGCGGGATCAAGCGAGGGGGCTTTCATCGGCCCCTTCGCGCGTTTGGCGGCGGTTTTGCCGATCTGATCGGCGGTGAGCAGCACGTGCGAAGCGTGCGAACGGCAGGCCCCCGCTTCACCCGTCTTGCCCGTGCCGGGGGCGGCGGGAACGGCGAGCGCGGAACAGGCGAACACGGCCAACAGAGCCGCGACGCAAAACGCGACAAGAAGATGGAACCATTTTTTCTGCATAACGTCTTCTCCTTTATATTTATAATTTAATTATAGCACAGCGACCCGGTCTTACGCAAGACCTGTTTTCATTTTCACGCGTCCGGCGCGAAAATCTTACAGATATTTTCCCGTAACGCTCTCTTTGCAGGCGGCGATCTCAGGCGGCGTACCGCAGGCGACGATCCTGCCGCCTGCCTCTCCCCCGCCGGGTCCCATATCCACGATATAGTCGGCGGCGCGTATCACGTCCGTATCGTGCTCGATCACGATCACGGCGGCTCCCTTTTCGACCAGCCGGCGGAAAACGCCCAGCAGCGTTTCCACATCCCTCGGGTGCAGGCCGATGGTGGGCTCGTCGAAAACGAAAACGGTATCCGCCTGTTCCCTGCCCATCTCGCTCGCGAGCTTCAGGCGCTGCGCTTCGCCGCCCGAAAGCCCCGGGGTCTGTTCCCCGAGCGTCAGATAGCCGAGCCCCAGCTCCTCCAGCACGTTCAGACGCCCGGCGACCGTCTTCATATCCCGGCAGGCCTCCAGCGCGGAGGAAACGTCCATATCCATCAGCTCCGGCAGCGAACGGTTTTCCCCGTCCGCCGTCGGGATCGAGATCTCATACGCCGCTCTGCCGTAGCGCGAACCGCGGCAGGCCGTGCAGGGGATCTCAACGTCGGGCAGAAACTGCACGTCAAGACTGACGCTGCCCGTGCCGTCGCACACAGGGCAGCGCAGCGAGCCGGTATTGTAGGAAAAATCGCCGGCCTTCAGCGAACGCTTTTTCGCTTCTTCACTGCGGGCAAAGCGGCGTCTGAGCTCATCGTGCACGTTCGCGTAGGTGGCGACCGTGGAACGCACGTTCACGCCGATGGGAACGGCGTCGATCAGCTTTACGCGCGAAACGCCCGGCGCTTCGACCGATCTCACATGGGCGGGCAGCTCCCTGCCCTCGCACAGCGCCTCCAGCGCCGGCACAAGGCTTTCGAGGATCAGGGTCGTTTTCCCCGAGCCAGAAACGCCGGTCACGACCGTAAGTCTGCCCTTCGGAAAGCGGACGGCCAGGGGCTTTACGGTATGTATGCCGCCCGTGGAGATATATATATATCCGTCGGAAAAGAGATCCCCCTCCGTACTCCCGCCGGTCAGGCGCCGCTCTCTGAGATACGGCCCGATCACGCTGGCGGGGTGCGCGGCAAGCTCCGCCGGCGAACCGGCGGCAAGCAGCCGCCCCCCGTCCTTTCCCGCGCCGGGGCCGAGCTCCAGGATATGATCGGCCTGCCGCAGCACGTCTGTATCGTGGTCCACCAGCAGCACGGAGTTGCCGTCCGCCGTCAGATCCCGCATCACGCCCGC
>CADBOC010000094.1 GCA_902796175.1 Oscillospiraceae bacterium
CTCCCGGCGCATCCGGCGCGCATCCGACGCCTTTAACGCCGCTTACTCCATGATATGCATTCCCTTAAGCGCGGGGTCTTCGATCCGCGCAAAGATCTCGTAGGCGTGGGGCTCCAGAAAATCGGAGCGGCAGGCGGTAAGGCCGCGGGAACGCAGCGCTTCGGCGAGCTTCGCGCCGAGCGCCTCCGCCCGGTCGGCGGTACCGGCGCAGACGGGCGACAGCAGCAGCGCTTCGGCCTCCGCCGCGAGCGCGCCCAGCTCCGGCAGCGCCTTCGCGCCCCGGATGAGCCATTTGTAAAAGGGCGCCCAGCGGCGGTTCAGCAAAAACAGTACCTCGCAGACCGCCTTCACGTATTCCGACAGCGCCAGCGCCGCGCCGCCGGTCTCGCCGCGCTTCAAGAGCCTCGGCAGGTTATACTGCCCCGATTGCGCCGCGAATACCAGCGCTCTCGCCAAAAGCTTGTTCCACACGTCTTCGGGCGGGGAAGCGAGCAAGCGTCTGAGCTGCGTCACCTCGCCCGCGCCGTCGTAAAAGATCTCGCCGTTCACGGCGGAAGCGAAGCGGAAGGAGGGCACGGCGAGCCACGCCGCGTTCGTCGGCGGCAGGCCGCGAAACCCAGTCAGACTCTCAAAGAACGCGCCGGTCTCGCGCACGCCGTGCCGCGCGTTTTCGTATACGCTTTTGCCGATGAGCGCCACGCCCTCAAATTCCTCCGGCAGACGGTCGTAGGCGCGGGAAAGGCGAAACTCCCATTTTCTGTAGATCTCCCCGGGCAGCCACAGATAAAAGCCGGGGTCAAAATCGTGATCGCGGGATATTTCGTCGTCAAAGCCGAAGTTTTCGCTGCCCTGCCCGCAGACCCCCGCGGCGACCGAGCCCAGCAGCTCGGGGAACTGTTCTCTGAGGCAGGGCATGCCGTACTGTTCAAAATACCGGCGCGAGAGTTCAACGCCCCGCATAATATCTGTCCGCCCTTTCCCGCAGCGTCTGCTCCGTCAGAAGCAGCCCCAGCTCCGCCGCCGCGCCCGCTAGCTTGCGGCAGGTATAGTGATAATAAGAGCCGCGGTCCTCCGGTTTTACGGCGTCAAGGATCGCCTCCCCTTCAGAAGCGTACCGCTGGGCTTCGCCGCTTAATGGGTCGCGGCGGTTTTCGAGCAGCGCAAGATTGAACATGGTTACCGCGAGATCCGCTTCGCCCCCCGTGCGCCTGAGGATCGACGCCGCCCGTTCGTAATAGAACGCGGCGCGCGGAAAGTCGCCGTCGTCCAGATACAGCGCCGCCATGTTGTTGTACAATCCGGCGAACGCGGCGTCGCCCGCGGGATAGAAGCGGGCAAAGCAGCGTTCGGCGTTTTCGTAACGCGTACGCGCCTCCTCCGGATAGCCCGCGTTTTTGTACACGGTCGCGGCGTTGAGCCAGACGTACGCCGCCTGTTTTGAAAATGCAAGCCCGAGCTGCGTTAAGAGCGCTTCGGCGCTTCGGGCGTCCGCAACGCTTTTTTCCGGACTGCCGTACTGGCGAAGAAAGCCCATCCGTTCGTTGTACACATAGAGCGCCGTCTCACGGTCGTCCGTCTCCAGGGCCTGCCGCAGCGCTTCATTCAGCACGTTTTCCGCGCCGGAGAGATCCTCCCGACCGAGGCAGGCGTCATACGCGGCAAGGATCGCGCCGATCTCAGCCATCCTGCGCCACCTCCCACTCGGTCACGGAATAGTAGGGATCCGCCCGCGTCGCCTCCTTTACGCCCGTGATGCGCGTGGCGTAGCAGAACTGCCCGTTGCGGAACAGCAGCGGGATAAAGGGCATTTCCTCCGAAAATACCGCAAGAAGATCCCCGGGCTTGCTCTGCCCGGAACGGCACAGCGCGAAGGCGGAATCCGAGCGCAGCTCTATGCCGCGCATGCCGTAGCGCGCGGCGCCCTCCTCCGTGAAAAACACGGAGAGATCCATGTTGTCGGGCAGCTTTACCTCCCCGAGGTAGAGATCGAATTCTCCCGCCCCGAGCGCCGCCAGATACTGCTCGCGCTGAAGCCCCACCGGCTCGGCGGTGATGTTGACGGCGGCGAGCTGTGAGGCGATGATCCTGGCCGCGTCGGCGGCGTAGGCGCCGTCCGTCTCGTAGACCAGCCGGTAGCTGAGCGTCTCCCCCTTCGGGCCGGCGTTAAAGGGCTGGAGCAGCTTTTCCGCCGCAGCGGCGTCTGTATCGCGCATCACGCTCTGGGCCCCCTGCAGCCCCGCCCAGGAGGTGTTATAGGGGCTGAACGCGGCCCGCGCGTGGTTCAGGAACGCGTCGGCGCAGAGCCTGCCGCGCGAGAGCGCCAGCGAAACGGCGCGGCGCACCTCGGGGTTGCCAAGCAGGTAAGAGTCGTGGTTCACACCGAGAAACACCAGATTGTTGAGATACACCTCCGTGCTGCCGCCGGCCGTACGCTTGGCGGCGCCCTCCGAAAGATCGGTGAAAAAGCAGTCGATCACGCCGCTGTCGAGCAGGTGCATCAGAGAAGCGCTCTCGGTCACGTTCTGAAGCGCGATCGCCCCCACCGCGGGGTAAGGCGGCTCGGCGCGTTCATTGAAGACCAGCGCCGCGCCGCCGGTTTCGCTTTCGTAGGCGAAGGGCCCCGCGCCTATGGGGAGAGAATCCTCATTCGAAGCGGTCCCCTGCTTCGCGATCGGAAAGGTGAGCACGTTCAGGATATTGGGGTCTTCGTTCGTCAGATAAAAGACAGCCTCCGTCGTCCCCGCGGTCTCGCACCGTTCGATCCCCGAGAGCGCCGCGGCGTAAAGCGGGGCGTTTTTCGCTTTTTCAAAGGAATACTGCACGTCCTTCGCCGTCAGAGCCACGCCGTCGGAAAACACGGCGTCCGCCGCGACGGTGACCTGCACGCGCAGCGCGCTCTCGGTCCCGCTCACGGCGAGATCCGCCTGCGGTTCATACGCGCCGTTCAGGCGGTAGAGGCTGCGGAAAACAAGCGGGATCAGCTGTGCGTTGATCACGCTTTCGGTATAAAACGGATTCAGAGAATCGAGCGCCGTATACGGCACGGCGATCTGCCCGGCAGGCGCGGCCGGCTTTGCCGGCGCTTCGCCGGTGGGGGTCTCTTCGGCCGGGGGCGTCGCACGGCACCCCGCCAGCAGCAGCAGCAGCGCCAGCGCCGCCGCCGCGAATTTTCTGCTATGCGTCAAGCTGCAGCGTTTCAATCTTCGTCGCCCTCCCCGTATTGCGGTCTATCCCGATCAGCGCGCCGTCGATGCGCGCCCTTCCTTCAGCGGACTGAAAGCGGACCGGCAGCCCGGTCCGCTGCTTTTTGATCGCGAGCTCCGTTTCCACCCCGAGCACGGAGGCGTGCACGCCCGTCATGCCGACGTCCGTCAGATAAGCGGTGCCGCCGGGCATGATCTCGGCGTCCGCCGTCTGCACGTGCGTGTGCGTACCGATCACGGCGGAAAAACGCCCGTCCGCGTAAAACCCCAGCGCCCGCTTTTCGGCGGTCGCCTCCGCGTGCAGATCCACAAGGGTACATGCGACGCGCGCCTCGTCGAACGCAGCCCTTGCGCGGTCCAGCGCGTCGAACGGGTTTTCGACGTGATCCATAAACACCTGCCCCAGCAGGTTCACCACGCCGAGCCGCAGCGAGCCCTTTTCGAGCACCGTAAGCCCTGCGCCGGGGGCGCTGCGGTGCATGTTATACGGACGCAGCAGAGATGAAAAAGGAGCCTCCAGCACGCGCGTGATCTCGGGGCGGCGCAGCGAATGGTTGCCGCCCGTCACAACGTCCGCTCCGGCGGCCAGCAGCGTTTCGTAGGAAGCGGGCGTAATGCCGTTGCCGACCGCCGAATTCTCGCCGTTCACCACACAGAAATCCACGCCCCGCGCCCGCTTGAAACCGGGCAGTATTCTGCCGAGCGCCCGGCAGCCGGGCTCGCC
>CADBOC010000095.1 GCA_902796175.1 Oscillospiraceae bacterium
ATGGCGCAGCGATATTGCCGACTGAAGTCGGCAGCGATATTCGCTTCGCGAGCGAAGGACTTCGCTTCGCCCGTACCCATTTTATATAATCAAAACGCGAAGCGTTTTCCGACATTTCTCATTTCTCATTTCTCATTTCTAACTTCTGACTTCAAACTTCCCACTCGCGCATTCAGCGCGATAACTCCGGAATTACCCGTTTGATCCGACGCGGATCAGATCGGGGGCCGCCTGTTTTATGAGCGCGAGGCCGTTTTTCAGAACGGCGAAGACCGCGCCGAGGCGTTCTCTCGCTTCGGGGCGCGGGGTGCATACGACCGTCGCCGCGCCCTCTCTCAGGTCGAGCACCGGGGCGCAGAGCAGGCCGCCTTTCTCCCATTCGGCGGCGACGGTCCTTGCCGCCGCGCCCGCCAGCGCCGATACCGCGGCGCAGACCGCCGCGTCCGTTTCTCCGTCCTTTTCTGCGTGTCCCCGCGCGGCGAAGACGTATACCGCCCCCTCCCTGTCGCGTGAAACGGCTGTTCGGATCATGTTTTTCCGTTCTCCCTTCTCATTTCTCACTTCTCACTCGCGGCGGCGTCAGCCGCCGCGCACCGCTTTCGCGGCCGCCGCGGCGCCGGTCGCGCCGATCGCGGCGGCGGAGAGGGGCTCCGGTTCCCGGGGGCGCGGCGGCAGGGGCAGGCCGGTCTCAGCGGGGGCGGCTCCGCCCGCCCCGGCGGCGTTCCGGCGGATGGCGTTCTCCACAAAGTGCTTGCGGTCGAAATCCATCATCTGCAGGCACGCCAGCGCCTGACCGGCCCGCTCCGGCTCAAAGAAGCCCGCCTGGTACAGCCGCATGGCGAGGTCGTTGCGCGACAGCCGCGTGTAGGGATCCGCCTTTGAGGCCGCGACCTCAATGTCGAACACCGGCGTATGCTGCCCGAGGGATACGCCGAAGCGCGTCTGTTCGCGCGGCAGCAGCGGCTCGTTCGAAAAGCGGATGAACGCCCCGGCGCCGTCCTCGCCCGTGATGCGCAGGCAGCGCGGCAGCGTATAGAACTGGCGGATGAGCTCGATCATCTGGGTGATCACCCGGCGGTAGGCGCGGTAGGCGCTGCGCGCGTCGTTGCGGCTGAGCTTGCCGCCGGCCTCCTGCAGCGCGGCGATGGCGGAGGCCGCCGTTACGCCGCCGGGCGCGCCGCCGGTCGTGGAATCGCGGTTGCCGGTGGTCTCTTTGAGCTCCTCTATCTTGCCGTCCAGCACCCTGAGATAGACGTCGGAGAGCGTTTTGCCCTCGATCGGCAGAATGCTGTCCTGCCCCAGCTGCCCGTCCACGTGTACGAAATCCTGCGTGATATCGGCGTATTCCGCCTCGTTCACGCTGCCGGTCATGCTGATAAAGTGGCGGGGGCGGGCGTTCGCCAGCAGGTTTTCGAGGATCGCCTGATTCGCGCGGTCCACGTACTGCTGGGCGCTTTTGCCGATATCGATGTAGCCGAAGCCGGCGGGGGAGCCCTCCACCGCGTAGAGCGTGTCGAATACAAAGGGGTATTCGCCGTGGTCGTACCAGCCTCTCTCGCTGAGCGCTTCGTCGTTCTCGCTGGCGTAGAGCAGCGTCTCGTTCACGTATTTGGCGTAGTGCAGCCGTTCGCCGCCGCCGGGCAGGCGTTTTTTGTAATACCACTCCACCACGGTGCTTTTGTTCGTGCGGTCGACCCCGTCGTCGTAGAGCGGCCCGGCGGCCTCGGCCCCGCCGAGAGCGCCCTCTAAAAAGGGATATTCCCGAAGCAGCCGGTCGTTGTCGGCAAGGGTGGTGTAAAAGAGCTGCGGCGAGCGCTGTATGTCGGAGACGCCCGGCTCCCAGAACAGGTTCAGCAGATCCGCCTTGCGGATGCTCACGTCCCCGGCGCCCCCGGCCTTTTCGGGATCCCAGAACACGCCGTAAACGCCCGTGCCGTTTTTCAGGCGGTAGAGGCTCACGTCCGCGTACACCTGTTCAAAATCGCAGAGCGTCAGCAGCACCGGTATCACCTGCGTGAGCAGCTCCGCGGCCGGTACGTCGCTCTCCTCGCGCGGAAAGATCTGCGGCGCGGGGTAATTCTCCATCGCGTCGGCGTACTTGCTCGCGATCACGTTGAAGAGCCACGCGCTCGCGGGCTGCACCTCGCGGGGCTTGTCCCCCATGCGCGACCAGTGCCGCAGGCGGTACCACTGCTCGTTTTCCACGATCCGGCGGTCGAGATCGGCCTTGCCCCGCCGGTAGCGCGAGAGCGTTTCGTTCGCCCGCCGGATCTGCTCGCGGCCGATGGGCGCGGGGGAGGGGGCCCCCGTTTTCTCTGTCGCTTTGTTTTTCATTCCTTCTCACTCCGTATACTCTTTCGTGTTCGGCGCGAACTCCACCCGAAGGGTGTTGTCGGTCTCAGGCTTCGCCGATTTTTCCTCCGCCGCGCTCAGATCCTTGATCGCCGCCGAAAGCTCCCGTATGCTGTGGGCGGAATCCGCGAGCGCGCCTTCTCTCAGACCCCGGCAGATCACACCCAGCAGCAGCGAGGAAGCGTTCTCCACCGTGCCGGTCTCCCCGGTTTTTTCTGCGGCGGGGGCGTCGGGCGGCGGCTTTTCCCGCGCTTCGGCGGGCCAGTTCTCGCGTTTCGCTCTGGCCCGCAGGGCCGAGACCGACGCGCCGAAGCGTTCCGACAGCTCCCGGAACCCAGCCCCCGCGGCGTAGGCCTCCCGGATCTGCCCCAGCGTTTCCTCGCTCAGCCGCATAGCGTTTTCGCCTCCTTTGTCTGTCTTCGCGTACAGTATAGCAGATGAAGGGCCGAAACCGATACCAGGACTGGCGAAGGCGGCTTTTCAGCCGCCTTCGCGGTGAAATCGCCGCTTTCCGCGGCGGTGAAATCGCCGCTCTCGCGGCGGTGACGAAAAAAATGCTTTTTTTATCGACATTTTTATATAATTATGTTATAATAAAAAATAAAAACACAGGGAGGTATCGCGATGACAGACAGAAAGGCGAAGCTGCGGGAAGAGCTCCGCGGTTTTTCCGTGAAAAACATACTGTTTCTGACGCTGGCGGGGGTGCTCAGCGCCGTGGGGGTCACGTTTTTTCTGGAGCCGGTGCGGCTGTACGACAGCGGCATATCCGGCACCTCGATGCTGCTCTCGCAGCTCACGCCCGATTATCTGCCCCTCTCGCTCTTTCTGCTGCTGCTGAACATCCCGCTCTTTCTCTACGGTTTAAAGCGGGAGGGGATCCTCTTCACGCTCTATTCCATCTATTCGGTGGCGGTGTATTCCGTTACGGCGTACCTCATCGTTTACGTGTTCCCGGTGGACGTCTCCGGCGCGTCGCCCATCGCCGAAAAGGACGTGCTTCTCTGCGCGGTCTTCGGCGGTATCATCTGCGGCACGGGCAGCGGGCTTTCGGTGCGCTTCGGCGGGGCGATCGACGGCATTGAGGTGCTGGCGGTGATCTTCTCGAGAAAGCTGGGGCTGACGGTGGGCACCTTCATCATGATCTATAACGTGCTGCTCTATATCGTGTGCGGCTTTTTCATCCACAGCTGGATCCTGCCGCTGTATTCGATCCTGACCTACGTCGCGGCGCTCAAGGCGATCGATTTTATCATCTACGGGCTGGACCGCGCCAAGGCCGCGATCATCATCACAGCAAGGCCCGACGAGATCTGCGCCGCGCTCTCCGAGCACTTCGGCACCGGCTCCACCAAGCTCAAGGCCCGCGGGGGCTATTCGAACACCGAAAAGGCGATGATCTATTTCGTGCTGAACCGTTTTCAGATCACGCGCCTCAAAGATATCGTGCACGGCATAGATCCCCACGCCTACATCACGATCAACGACGTGGCGGACGTCTTCACCAAAAACCTTGAAAACATCTGACCGTCCGGCGGCTTGAGCCGCCTGAGAGGAGGGAATCGAAATGACACAGAACGATACGCGGCGGGCTTTCGATCGCGCGCGGCCCTACGCGTTTCTCGCAAACCCTCCACTCTCCACCCTCCACTCTCATCTCTCCCCCCCAGCTTTCTCTGTTTCCCCCGCGTGTTAAGCTGCACCGGAGAATATACCGGAAAGGAAGTTGCTGTGATGCGGTATGAAGGCGTGATCCGCGAAGAGGCGTGCGTTCCGGGGGAGAGCGGCTCCCGGGCTGCGGCCGAACAGTATCTGACGCAGGGGAGAGAAGCCCTGCGGGAACAGAACGGCCGGCTGGCGGCGGAACTGTTTCGTCTTGCGGTCGAGAACGGGAGCGTTGAGGCGCGCCGGTTTCTGGGGCTGTGCTTTCTGAACGGCCGCGGCGTGGAGAAGAACGAACAAAACGCGTTCCGGCTGTTTTGCTCAGGCGCCGAGGCGGGCGACGCCGTGGCGCAGTATCAGACCGGTTACTGTTATGAGAGCGGCGTCGGCGTACCGATGGACCGCCCCCTTGCGCTGTACTGGTACCGTCTTTCGGCGGCGCAGGGGAACGCGTCGGCGCAGTACCGGCTCGGGCAGCACTGCCTGTTCGGCGTCGGGATGAACGCGGATCCCGAACAGGCGGCGGTCTGGCTGCTGCTCGCCGCTGAGAACGGCAGCGCCGAGGCCTGCGTTTCAATTGCCTACTGTTATACCCTGAGCCTCGGCGTTGAGGCTGACGCCGCGCAGGCGGTCTGTTATCTGCGCAAGGGGGCGCAGCTCGGGAATTTGTTCGCCAAGTACCGCCTGGGCGTGCGTCTCGCGGCGGGCGACGGCGCGCGGCGGGATCTGATGCAGGCCTTCATCTGGCTCAGATCGGCGGCGGAGCAGGGCAGCCGGGCGGCGCAGGAACAGCTGGATCGGCTTTTTCCCACTCCGGGGAACGCCGGCTCGGCCGGAAAACCGTCTCCGGCGCAGACGTTCTTCGCCGCTTCGCCGGACGAAACGGCGCGGCAAAGCCGGACCGCGCAGGCGTATCTTGTCGGCGCGAAAGAGGGAGACGCGCTGGCGCAATACCGTTTCGCCCTCTGCTGCGAGGGCGGCAACGGCGTGCCGCGCAGCGACGCCGAGGCGCGCCGCTGGTTCCGCCTTGCGGCCGGGCAGGGCCACGCGGACGCGGCCTACCGCCTCGCGCGCCTCCTGTCGCAGGGGGCCGGGGGCAAGGCCGACCCGGCCGAGGCGGTCGTGTGGTACGGCAAAGCGGCCGCGCAGGGCCACACACAGGCAGGAACGCAGCTGGGGCTGTGCTATGAGCAGGGCGTCGGCCTGCCGAAGGACCCTGCCGAGGCGGCGCGGCTGTATCAGTCGGCCGCCGAGGCCGGCAACGCGCTGGCGCAGATGCAGCTTGGCAGATGCTACGCAGAGGGCGTCGGCGTTTCTCCCAGCCGCAAAGACTCGATGCGCTGGTATGAGAAAGCTGCCGAACAGGGGATCCCCGAAGCGCGGTACCGGGTCGGCGTCGGGTATGAGAACGGCGTCGGCGTGGAGCGCAGCACGCAGAAGGCGGTCAAATGGTACCGCAAGGCCTCTATGCAGGGATACGCCCCGGCGCAGTACGCGCTCGGCAGATGCTATGAGGCCGGCTTTGCCGTTGAAAACGGCGGCGACAACGCGGCGGCCTGGTACCGCCGCGCCGCCGAGCAGGACTACCGTTACGCGAAAGAAGCGCTCGCGCGTCTCAGCCGTGCCGCGTCTGAATGATCGCCCCTGAACGCAGCGCGGCTCACGTTTTTTCGGCGCGCTTACGCAGCGGCGCGTACTTATCTGTTATTGAATCAAATTTCGGCGGCCTTCGCCGCCCTGTAAGGAGGTATTCCCATGGCGCAAAACGATAATCAAAAAGCGTTCGACCGCACAGAACCCTATGCGGTCCTCTGCTTCGCCCCGGCGGACAGGGCCTTCGCCGAGGCGGACGCCGCGGCGCTTACGGAGCGGGGGTACAACGTATATCTGAACGCGGGCGACCGCGCGGCGGATACGGCGGCGGTCGAGGACAAAAACTGCCGTCTCATTCTCTTCTATCTGAGCGCCGCGGGCGTGACGGACCTCGGCTGCTCGGTGCTGATGGGGGCGCGGTCCTCTCTGAAAGCCAGACAGACGCACGGCGGGAGCCCCGTGCCGTTCGCGATCGTTGAAACGGTGACGGTCGGCGACCTGCTCGCCTTCGTACAGGCCGAGGAGGACCGCCTCGACTCGACCGTCGCCGCCACCCCGGAGGCGCAGAAACAGCTGGACGACGCCTCCCGCGCCCTGCTCCGCTTTGAACAGATCCTGTATAACGCGGGCAGCGGGGCACGGCGCATCCCCGCCGAACCGGCCGCTGCGCGTTCAGGCGCGCTGTGTGAGCTCCTGAAGCGCGCCGGCTGCGCCGCCGCGCCCGGGGCTCCCGTTCAGAAGACAGACGAACCCGCGCGGGCTTCCGGTTTCGCGGATCAGACGCCGCTGGAAGCGGGCCTCGCCGCGCTTGAAGAAAAACGTTACGAAGACGCGCTCAAGGCCCTTCGCCGCGCTGCGTTCAAAGGGGACCCGCTCGGTATGTTCCACCTCGGCCGCTGCTTTGAGAACGGCTGGGGAGCCGGGCGGGACGAGGATCTCGCCGCGCAGTATTATCAGAAGGCCGCGGACGCCGGCCTCGCCGAAGCGCAGCTTCGATTCGGCGTCTGCTGCGAGACGGGCAAAGGCGTTCCGCGGGATCTCGACATGGCGGAGCGGTACTACACCCTCGCCGGGGAACGTGACGTTGACGAAGCGCTGGAGCGCCTCGAGGGACTGATGAAAAAACGAAAAGCCGCCCCCGCGTCTCCCGTCCCGGCCCCCGCGGCTCCCGCAGCCGTCCCCGCTGCCCCGGCGCCGCCGGCGGCTTCCTCCCCCGCGCTCGACCCGCAGTATGAAGAGGCCCGCGCACTGTACAAAAAAAAGCAGTACGCCGAAGCTTTCCGTCTGTTCATGTCCGCGGCCCAGGAGGGCCACGCGGGCTCGCAGTATGATCTCGGCGTGTGCTATGAGAAAGGGAACGGCGTCGCGAGAGACCGTATCGAAGCGGTAAAGTGGTACCGCAAAGCGGCCGAACAGGGGCATGTGAAAGCGCAGTGTGATCTCAGTCGCTGCTATCGTAACGGAATCGGCGTGGCGAAAGACGATGCCGAAGCGGTAAAGTGGTACCGCAAAGCGGCCGAACAGGGGGACATGAGCGCGCAGTACGATCTCGGTTTGTGTTATAAAGACGGTACCGGCGTTGCGAAAGACGACGCCGAACGGGTAAAGTGGTACCGCAAAGCGGCCGAACAGGGGCATGCGAAAGCGCAGTGTGATCTCGGTTGGTGCTATGAGACCGGCACGGGGGTCGCGAAAGACGATGCCGAAGCGGTAAAGTGGTATCGCAGATCGGCCGAACGGGGATATTCGGAGGCATATGAATTGCTCGGCTTGTGCTATGAGAAGGGGAGAGGCATACCGGCGGATCACGCCGAGGCGGTAAAGTGGTACCGCAAAGCTGCGGCGAAGGGCAGCCAATACGCCAAAGCCGCGCTCGCGCGTCTGAGCGTCGGATAAAACGCCGATTTTGTATCTTTGTTACTTTGATACTTTTTAACACGGCTGACAGCCGGAAAAGGGAGGCACATCACCATGTCAAAAAACGTTCCTGAAAACACCTTCGACCGCTTGAAGCCCTACGCCGTTCTCTGCTTCGCCCCGGCTGACCGGGCCTTCGCCGAGGCGGACGCTTCGGCTCTGACGGCTGAGGGCTGCAACGTATATCTGAACACAGGAGACCGCAAGGCGGATACGGCGGCGGTCGAGGACAAAAACTGCCGTCTCATTCTCTTCTACCTGAGCGCCGCGGGCGTTTCGGACCTCGGCTGCTCGGTGCTGATGGGGGCGCGGTCCTCCCTTTTCGCCAGGCAGGCGCACGGGGAAAGGGCGGTGCCGTTCGCCGTGGCCGAAACGGTGCCGGCGGGGGATCTGCCCGCCTTTGTGCGGGCCGAGGAGGACCGCGTCGATTCGACCGCCGCAGCCTCCCCCGAGGAACAGAAAAAGCTCGACGACGCCTCCCGCGCGCTGATCCGCTTTGAGCAGATCCTGTACAACGCGGGGCGCGAGCCCGAGCGCGTTCCGGCGGAGCGGGGGCAGGCGCGTGAGAACGCCCTCCGGGCGCTGCTGAAGGATTCCGGCGTCGGAGCGGCGTCCGGCGCCCCCGGCGCGAAGACCGCCGCCGTTGCGGGCGCGCCCGGCGAGCCCGCGGATCTCGAAACGGGCCTCGCCGCCCTCAATGAAAAGCGGTACGAAGAGGCGCTCAAGGCCTTCCGCCGCGCGGCGTTCAAAAAGGATCCCCTCGGCATGTTCCACCTCGGCCGCTGTTATGAGAACGGCTGGGGGACCGAACGGGATGAGAAGCTCGCGGCGCAGTATTATAAGAAGGCGGCAGACGCCGGCCTTGCCGAAGCGCAGATCCGGTACGGCGTATGCTGCGAAGAGGGCAAAGGCGTTCCGCAGGATCCGGATCAGGCGGAGCGGTACTATACGCTGGCCGGGGAACAGGGCAGCGACGACGCGCTGGAGCGTCTCGACGGGCTGATGAAAAAACGGAGCGGCAGTCCCGATCCCGCCCCGGCGGCCGTTCCGGCTGCCCCGAAAGCCCCGGTCTCCGCCGCGCTCGAAGCGCAGTATGAAAAAGCTTACGCGCTGTACCAGAAGAGGCAGTACGCCGAAGCGCTCCGGCTGTTCAAACCCGGGGCCGAACAGGGTCACGCAGGATCTCAGTACTACGTCGGCCTGTGCTTCTACTTCGGCAGGGGCGTTTCCAAAGATGCTTTCACAGCGGCAAACTGGTACCGCAAAGCGGCCGACCAGGGAAATTTGTCGGCGATTTATAACCTCGGCTGCTGCTATCGGGACGGAATCGGCGTCGCAAGAGACTATGCCGAAGCGGCAAAGCTGTTTCGCAGAGCGGCCGAACAGGGGCACGCGAGCGCGCAGTGCAGTCTGGGCTTACTTTATGAGAAAGGGAACGGCGTTGCAAAAGACTTG
>CADBOC010000096.1 GCA_902796175.1 Oscillospiraceae bacterium
GCGTGGGAATAACGGTGCCCTTGCCGCCGCAGCGGGGACAGGGCTTTTGCACCTGCATCACGCCGAGGATCGTGCGCTGCTGGGTGCTGACCTGACCTCTGCCGCCGCAGTCGGGGCAGGACTGGGTCGCCGTGCCGGGAGCGGCGCCCGAGCCGGAGCACTGGTCGCAAACCTCGATGCGGGGCACCTCCACGGTCTTTTTGCAGCCCTTCGCGGCCTCCTCAAAGGTGAGAGTGAGGGTCGCCTGCACGTCGCTGCCGCGCTGGGGGGCGTTCGGATTCCGCGAAGCCCCGCCGCCGAAGCCGCCGCCGAAGAAGCTTGAAAAGATATCGCCCACGTCGAAGCCGCCGAAGCCCTCGAAGCCGCCGCCGCCCGCGCCGAAGTTCGGATCGACGCCGGCGTGGCCGTACTGATCGTACCGCGCTTTTTTATCGGGGTCCGACAGCACCTCGTACGCCTCGTTGCACTCCTTGAACTTCGCCTCGGCCTCTTTGTCGCCGGGGTGCAGGTCTGGGTGATAGAGCTTTGCCATTTTGCGGTAGGCCTTTTTGATCTCATCGGCCGAAGCGCCCTTCTTTAGCCCCAGAACCTCGTAATAATCTCTTTTATCTGCCATGGCTTCTCCCTTAAGAAAAGAGTAAGAGACGAAAGATGAAAGACGCAGCCGGAATACGCCCGCGCGTTTTGCTTTACAGCGGACCCGCCCGGCCGCGGGAAACGGATCCCGCGGCCGGAGCCCTCCGTTCTTTTAAGACGGGTACGGGCGCAGCCCGTCCTTTTTCGTCTTTGATCTTTTATCTTTCGTCTTTGTTCCGGTGCGTATTATTCGTCAACGTCCGTATACGGCGCGTCGTAAACGCCGCCGTCGCCGGGCGCGCCCGCGCCGGGGTCAAAGCCCGCGCCGGGGCCGCCGGTGAAGCCGCCCTGGGCGTTCGGGTCGCCCGCGGGGTTCTGCTGCTTGTAGATCTGCTCGCTGATCTCATAGAAGATCTTTGTGAGCTCCTCCTGACGGGACTTGATGAGGTTCAGATCCTGGCCCTTGAGCGCCTCCTTGAGCGCTTCGAGCGCGGCGTTTACGCGGCCCTTGTCGGCCTCGGAGAGCTTGTCGCCGCTCTCGCTGAGCAGCTTTTCGGTCTGATACGCCATCTGGTCGGCGTTGTTGCGGATGTCGAGCTCCTCTTTCTTTTTCTTATCCTCTTCGGCGAAGCGCTCGGCCTCTTTCACGGCGCGGTCGATCTCCTCTTTGCTCATGTTGGAGGAGGCGGTGATGGAGATGGACTGCTCCTTGCCGGTGCCGAGATCCTTGGCGGAGACGTGCACGATGCCGTTGGCGTCGATGTCGAAGCTCACCTCGATCTGCGGCACGCCGCGGCGGGCGGGCAGGATGCCGTCGAGCATAAAGCGGCCGAGGGTCTTGTTATCCTTCGCGAATTCGCGCTCGCCCTGCAGCACGTGCACCTCTACGCTGCTCTGGTTGTCGGCGGCGGTCGAGAAGATCTGCTTTTTGTTCACGGGGATGGTGGTATTGCGGTCGATGATCTTGGTGCAAACGCCGCCGAGCGTCTCAATGCCCAGAGACAGGGGCGTAACGTCCAGCAGAACCATGCCCTGCACCTCGTTGTTCAGCACGCCGCCCTGCAGCGCCGCGCCGATGGCCACGCACTCATCGGGGTTGATGCCCTTGAACGGCTCCTTGCCGGTGAAGGCCTTTACGGCGTCCTGCACGGCGGGGATACGGGAGGAGCCGCCCACCATCAGGACCTTGTCGATCTGGCTGATGCTCAGGCCGCTGTCCTGAATGGCCTGACGCACGGGGCCCATGGTGGCCTCTACCAGGTCGCTCGTCAGCTCGTTGAACTTGGCGCGGGTGAGGGTGATCTCCATGTGCTTGGGGCCGGTGGCGTCAGCCGTGATAAAGGGCAGGCTGATCGTGCTGGTGGTAACGCCGGAAAGCTCGATCTTCGCCTTTTCGGCGGCGTCCTTCAGGCGCTGCATGGCGACCTTGTCGCCGCGCAGATCGATGCCCTCGCTCTTCTGGAACTCGGAGGCCAGCCAGTCGATGATGCGCTGGTCGAAGTCGTCGCCGCCCAGGCGGTTGTTGCCGGCGGTGGCGAGCACCTCC